>CAZMUV010000024.1:0-45303 GCA_964569345.1 uncultured Maribacter sp.
CAAATACAAATACAAATACAAAGTTCAAGTGTAAAGTGCCAAAGATGTTCGCAACAGTCGGTAACAAATTCAGTCTTCGTTCAACCCCTCACAAAGATATTCAACGCACATTTTATTAATAACTGACATCTACCCCCTAAAAACTCCAAGAATTCAATTCCTGAATCGCATGGTGGGCGGTAAGGTCAAACTGAGTGGGTACAACAGAAATAAACCCGTTTGCCAGTGCCCATTCGTCCGTATCCTCTCCCTTGTCCAGTAATTCAAATTTACCGGTGAGCCAATAATAATCCTTACCCATTGGGCTGGTTCGTTTGTCAAATTTTTCCTTCCAGTTCGCTTTTGCTTGTCTACAGATTTTTATTCCTTTTATATCCTTTTTTTTAAGCTTTGGAATATTAACATTTAGGACTACGCCCTTAGGAATTCTATTAGTTAGTGCTTGTGTAACGATTTCGGTTATAAAATCACCTGCGTGAGAAAAATCGGCATCCCAATTGTAATCGCAAAGCGAAAAACCGATAGCGGGTATTCCTTCTATACCTGCCTCTATAGCAGCGCTCATAGTGCCAGAATAAATAACGTTTATAGAGGAATTAGATCCATGGTTAATACCGCTTACGCAAATATCCGGTTTTCTGTCTAACAGTTCTTGTAGCGCAAGTTTAACGCAGTCTGCAGGTGTTCCACTGCAGCTATACTCTTCATTTCCAGTGTCCGTCGTGTCTGTTTTCATTTTTTTGGAATAGAGTGTGCTGTCCAAGGTAATGGCATGTCCCATACCAGATTGAGGACTGTCTGGAGCCACTACGATAACATCACCTAAGGTCTTCATCAGCGCAACTAAAGTGCGAAGCCCTGGAGCGGTAATACCATCATCGTTCGTAACCAAAATTAAGGGTTTTTTCATGCGATATACTTTGTCGGGTAAAAATACGTTTTTATACAGGATTGGACGAGCGTACCGTTTAACAAAAATTTAAACTCATGTTGTTAAGTTGGCATGGTTTTTTCTTTATCTTAGGGGATTATGGCTTAGAAAAAGAAGCATTTAAACCCCGAATATTTTGAAAAAGAAAATAAAAGATAGTTTTATGAAAAGAAATTTAGTCTACATTTCTGTAGGATTATTAGTGGCCGTTGCCTCCTGCAGTTTTACCAATAAATCTTTTGAGAATGATGATAAGGACAAGTTGTTGTTAGACCTTATTACCTACGTCTTGGAAAAAGGACATTACGAACCAAAGCTAATCAACGATGATTTTTCGGTAAGTGTTTTTGAAGATTTTATCGATGTTGTAGATCCTACAAAACGGTATTTTCTTGCTTCAGATATTGCAGAATTTGAGCAGTACAAGTTTCAGATAGACGATCAAATCAAGAATACCGATATTACTTTTTTTAATGTGGTATATGCAAGGTTGATGGAGCGTATGGATGATGCCAAGGAAATTTATAAAGAGGTGCTCAAGACGCCTTTTGATTATAATGATGATGAAAGTATCAGCATAAAATACGATGAAGAATCTTTTGTTTCCAGTAAAAAGGAACTTCAAGAACGATGGAGAAAGCAATTAAAGTATGCTACTTTAGGCACCTTCGATTCTAAAATAACACATGCTGAAAAGGCAGATGAATCGGGAGCCTACGATGATCATGACCATAATGCACATACCCCTGAGGAAGCAGAGAAAGAAGCCAGAGAATCGACCGAGACAACCTTAGATGAGTTTTTTGATTTTGTGAGCGATTTGGAACGAAAGGATTGGTTTGAACAATATATCAACACTATTGTAGACGAGTTTGATCCGCATACCTATTACTTTGGACCAGAGGACAAAGAACGTTTTGATGTAAGTATGTCAGGTAAATTTGAAGGTATTGGTGCCCGATTACAAAAGAAACCAGAGGGTGCAAAAATTGTAGAAGTAATTTCTGGCGGTCCTGTTTGGAGAGATGGGAGTTTAGAGGTAGGCGATGAAATCATTAAAGTTGGCCAAAATGGCGAAGAACCTATTAATATTGTAGGCATGCGTTTGGATGACGCCATTAAATTGATAAAGGGTGCCCAAGGTACTGTTGTAGACCTAACGGTGAAAAAAGTAGATGGGTCCTTGGACGTGGTTTCCCTAACAAGGGATGTGGTGGAGCTGGAAGAATCTTATGCCAAATCTGCTTATATCATTAAGGGTGAAGAAAAATTTGGCATCATTAATCTACCTAAGTTTTATGTCGATTTTGAGGATTACAGTGAGCGAAACGCAGCTTCAGATGTAGCTAAGGAAGTAGAACGCCTAAAGCAGGAAGGTGTGGAAGGCCTTATTTTGGACCTTAGGGACAATGGAGGCGGATCGTTAAAAACAGTAGTAGAAATGGCAGGTTTGTTCATTAAGGATGGTCCTGTTGTACAAGTACGTTCTGGTGGTGAGAAGAAAGATGTATACGATGATAAAGATGAAAGGGTGCAGTGGGATGGGCCTCTGGTAATTCTGGTAAACGAGTTATCGGCATCGGCATCAGAAATATTGGCAGCAGCAATGCAGGATTACAAAAGGGGTATCGTAATAGGGAGTAAACAAACTTTTGGAAAAGGTACCGTACAAAACGTAATTCCTTTGTCGAACATTGTTCGTAGTAACGAGCATGGAGATTTAGGTGCTATTAAATTAACAACACAAAAATTCTACCGAATAAATGGTGGCTCTACCCAGCTAGAAGGTGTTAAAAGTGATGTTGTGGTCCCGGACAAATACAGTTATATAGATTTGGGAGAAAAAGATCAGTCCAACCCTTTAAAATGGGATAAAATTTCACCTGCAGAATACACCTTATGGGATGGTTACATTGATTATGACAAGACTATCGCAAATAGTAATAAACGTATGGAAGGTAACCCTCAAATAAAACTGATCGAGGAAAATGCAAAATGGTTGAAGGCAGAGCAGGACGAAACCGATATTTCACTTAATTACAAAACGTATAAGGAAGAGCAAGAAAAGGATAGAGAGCATTCTGACTTCTATAAGAAACTGTCCGATTATGATTCCAAGTTAACTTTTGAATCTTTAAAGTATGAACAGGAGTTGTTTACTAAAGATTCTGTTTTACGTGAAAAGAGAGATCGTTGGCACAAGAATTTAGCTAAAGATGTTTACGTAGAGGAAGCAGTGAACGTCTTGGAAGATTTAAAAATGAACAATATTAAAAACACGAAGTTAGCGAGTAGGGTCAAAAATTAATAAACATTTGTTTGAAATTAAAAAAGCCACTCCTTTTGGAGTGGCTTTTTTGATTCTAGGACTTCAATTTATCCCCATGAAGCTTCCGTAACTTTGCTAACTTAGGGTTAATGACTACTTGACAATATCCTTGTGAGCTATTGTTCTTATAATAATCTTGGTGGTCCTTTTCTGCATCGTAGAAAACTCCCAAGGGACTAATTTCCGTGATAACAGGGTTTTCGAAATAGGTATCTATTTCTTTAACCATTGCTTGGGCAATTTTCTGTTGTTCAGGATTATTATAATAGATAACCGAACGATATTGTGTTCCAACATCTGCTCCTTGTCTATTTAAGGTGGTAGGGTCGTGGGTGGTCATGAAAATCAATAATATGTCCGCAAAGGAAATTATGGTTGTGTCGTAGGTGACTTGAACCACTTCTGCATGTCCTGTTAATCCTGAACAAATCTCCCTATAGGTAGGTCTGCCCGGAGCCGCGCCACCTGTATAACCAGAGACCACCATAGAGACTCCTTTTACTTCCTGAAAAACGGCTTCCGTACACCAGAAGCAACCGCCGCCTAAGGTGGCAACCTCTTTAGTTGTTTTTTCCATACTATTCTTCCTTCGTTATTTTCATGGATTCCGAATTAATACAATAACGCAGACCACTTGGCTCTGGTCCGTCTGGGAATACATGTCCAAGGTGAGCGTCACAGGTATTGCAAAGCACTTCAACGCGTACCATTCCGAACGAACTATCCTTAAAATACTTGATGGCGTTTTCGGTAATGGGCTGGGTAAAGCTTGGCCATCCGGTTCCTGATTCAAATTTAATCGTAGAATCGAATAGCGGTGTGCTACAGCAAATACATTCATATTTACCTGCGTCGTGGGCACTGCATAGGGCTCCAGAATGCGGTGCTTCAGTTCCTTTTTTTCTAGTAATCCTAAACTGCTCAGGAGTCAATAGTGCTGCCCATTCGTTTTCAGTTTTTTCTACTCTTTTGTCGGGAACGGGATTGCCGCTTACCGAAAAATGAATCACATCTTTCCAAGTAATCATCATAACTTTTCCTTTCTTTTTATTTTTTTTAGCTCTTCCATTGGTCGTATTAGAACCTGAACTCTTACAAAATTAAGCTAAATTTGGCCAATGCGTACGTACTCAAAAAATAGAACAGTTTATACCGTTTTAATAGGCCTCTGTATAGTTGGATTTTGGCTTTTTGAGAATTTTTACACACCAGATACCTACTCTAAAAGTGAACGTCCTATTACGGATAATGCCTTTCCATCTGATTATCTTCCTTCTTCTACTACAGGTGAAATAGTTCAGCATTCCTATTTCTCTCTCTCTTATAACGAACGGTATGAGCAGGCCGAATGGGTAGCCTACGCGTTACAAAAAGAACACTTGACTTATGACGATAGAGAACGGCCTTATTTTATAGAGGACCCTTATGTGAGCACAAAATCTGCTGATTGGCGCAACTATAAAGGGTCTGGTTACGATCGTGGTCATCTAGTACCAGCAGGTGACCGTAGGTTTTCGAAGCAAGCCTATGACGAAACATTTTATACGAGTAATATAAGTCCGCAGGATCGCGAGTTTAATGCGGGTTTATGGAATAGATTAGAGAAGCAGACCCGCGTTTGGGCCAAGCGTTATAAAACGCTTTACGTGATTACAGGTGGTGTCTTAGTGACAGGATTGGAAGAAATAGGGGATGAGGATGTGGCTGTGCCCGATTATTTTTATAAGGTGATTGCAAAGGAAAACAGGGGAGAAATAGAAGTACTGGCTTTTTTGATGAAAGGAGAAGAGCAAAACAAACCTTTACAAAAATTTATAGTTCCCTTAGACCGCATTGAGGAGCTTACTGGGATTGATTTTTTTTATGAAATGAACAAGCAAACCCAAGCAAGTATAGAGCAAGAAATTATAGTAAAGAACTGGAAGTTTTAGAAATTCTCTTTGAGCCTATTCGTGTCCATTTTTATAAAAATGAACAGAAGTATGGTAAAGAACAGCAATCCGGATCCACCGTAGCTAAAAAATGGTAATGGAATCCCAATGGTGGGTAATACGCCAATTACCATACCTATGTTTATGAAATAATGTATAAACAAAACCGATATAACACCATAACCGTACATTCTGGCGAAAGCATTTTTTTGACGTTCAGCTAAGGAAATAAGTCTTAATAATAAAAAGGAAAACAGTAAAACTACGGTACCGGTGCCTATAAAGCCCCATTCTTCTCCCACCGTACTAAAAATATAGTCGGTATGTTGTTCTGGCACAAAATCCCCTTTGGTACGTGTGCCTTCTAGAAATCCCTTACCATATATTCCACCAGACTCAATTGCTTTTTCAGATTGATAGGTGTTATAGCCAATTGTCTTTCTTATCTCTTCTAATTTATTTGGGTCTTTTTCTAGACGTAGCCAAAGACCGAAACGATCTCTATGTCTTTGTTCAAATACATTGTTAAAAACAAAGTTTACTGAAAGCGAGAATAGGACAATAGCCAAGGAGATTAATGAAATTAGAATCACCGGTATCTTAAAGGTTTTTCTTTTTAAGGTATAAATAAGAATAATGAGTAGGGCAAGCGCTATGGTTATCCAAATGGTTCCGAACATAAGGGTGGTGACAAAAACCATAATCAACGTAAATCCTATACCTAGGTAGAATAGGGGAAGCCCTTCTCTGAAAATAACAAAAATGAGTGCAAAGAATACCAAAGCACTACCTGGATCAGGCTGTGGAATAATTAAAAGCGCAGGTATGAGTATAATGAGTAGCGCATACAATTGGTCCTTTCTGCGTTTAATGTCTGTTTGGATATCACTCAGGTATTTGGCGAGTGCCAGTGCTGTGGCTATTTTGGCGAGTTCCGAGGGTTGAAAATTCATAAACCCTAAACTATACCATGAGGTTGCTCCGGCAATGGTCTTTCCAAAAACAAAAAGACCCAGAAGGGACAGCATGGATAATAGATAAAGGATGCTTGAAAAGCGTTCGTAAAAATTGACTTCCAGCGCCATAACCACAACGATGGCTACTAAGCTAACACAGATAAAAAAGAATTGTTTGCCGTGCAAAGTACTAAAGTCGAATAAGGATATTTGACTTTCCGTAAACGTACTGGAGTAAATGTTGACCCAGCCAATGGTCACTAAGGACAGATAAATAAGAACACTTACCCAGTCTATACGTTTAAGTATGCTTCTACCAGACACGTTCGTTTATTTTAAAATCCTCTCCACTGTATGGTTTCGCGTATTCACGTTCCAAGGTTTTTTCTAACATCTTTTTTTCTAAATCTGTTCTAGAGATATCTCCCTTAAGATATTTTTCAATCATTAGTGAGGCTATGTGGCCAGCATATCTACCGCCGAAATATCCATTTTCTATATACACAGCAATAGCTATTTTAGGGTTTTCTACGGGAGCAAATGCAATAAAAACAGAGTGATCGGTTAGTTGTGTGCGTACGCCATCGATTTTTGTGAAATTTTCCGCAGTACCTGTTTTACCAGCCGTAGTTATTCCCGGAATTTGAAGCCATCTGGCAGTACCTCCAGGATTTGTAAATACTTTTGTCATTCCTTCGATTATAGGCTCAAAGTGCTCTTTATCAATCGTTGTTTTTTTTGCTTCAGTGAATTTGGGATTGTTAATCGGTTTACCCTCAATCTTTTTTAGGATGTGTGGGGTATGGTAATAACCTCTGTTTGCTATGGCAGCCGTCATATTCGCCAATTGCACTGGGGTAGCCAAAATTTCCCCTTGTCCTATTGCGTTAGAAATGATATAGGAGGAGCTCCATCGGTTATCACCGTACCATTTGTCGTAGTACTCCTTGTTTGGAATCCTTCCTTTTTGTCCAAAAGGCAAATCGTACCCAAGATAATTACCTAGCCCAAAGCTTTTCATATGTTTTTCCCATACATCCATGCCTTCGTCCGTAGTCTCATACTTTTCATATATTTTACGGAAGGTGGCAGCGAAATAGGCGTTGCACGATTTGTAAATTCCATCTACCATACTTCGTGAGCCACCACCGCAATGGCAGCCTCTTTTCTTTCTACCTACGTAAAAGCCGTTGTAGCATCTTACGGTTGTTGATACATCCATTACCCCTTCCTGGAGCGCAATAAGGGCATTTAAGGTTTTAAATGGAGATCCTGGAGGTTGTTGTGCATGTATAGAGCGATCCCAAGTGGGGTTTGCAATAGTGTCGTTATATAATTTTGTATAATTTTTTGATCTCTTGCGACCTACGAGCAGTGAAGGGTCATAGGTAGGTCCGGAAATCATGGAAAGAATTTCTCCAGTAGCGGGCTCAATAGCAACAATACCGCCCCATTTGCCGTTCATCAAAAGTTCCCCATATTCTTGCAGCGTTTTGTCCAAGGTAACGCTTATCTGTTTTCCTTGTTCCGGTAAGGTGTCTAATGCACCCGCTTTATATGGGCCTATATCTCTGTTGAACCTATCTTTCTGTATGTACTGCACTCCTTTCCTTCCACGCAATAAATCTTCATAATACCGTTCAACACCGGTTCTTCCTTTAAGTTCGCCTTGTACATAGTATTTGTTCTTGGCCAGATCCCCCTCGTTTACTTCACTAATGTATCCCAAAACATTTGCTGCACTGGGCGTATCGTAATAGCGTAGGGAGCGTTTTTGGATATAAAACCCCGTGTATTTTCGCATTTTTTCCTGAAGCTTGGCATAGTCTTGTTTGGATAATTGCGGAACCAAAACCGAGGGTAATCTAGGGGAATATACCCTTGCCCTTCGTAATTTCTCTATAAACTTTTCCTTATCAATGTCCAGCAATGCACAGAACTCCAAAGTGTCCAAGGCTTTTACTTCTCGCGGAATTACCATTACATCGTAGGCCGGATCGTTACCTACCAATAATTCTCCATTTCGATCATAAATATAACCGCGTTCCGGATAATCGTAAATTGCTTTTATAGCTGGGTCTTCCAATACCTGATTTGGGGAAAAACTAAAAATCTGAAGGTAGGACAGCCTGGTCAGAAACATTATTCCGATTAAAACAATCAAGGAGGAAAGAAGAATTTTTCTCATTCTTTTTTAGTGCTAAACAAAGAAATGAAGAGAAGGCATAAAATTAAGGAAGCCAGACCTATCATTAGTGTTTTTTGTATAATTAACAAGCTATTTGCAAAGCTGAAAATTTCAAGTGTAAAGTATGTAAGGTGATGTATTACAATTAATAACGCCAAAAAGGTGAATTGTTGTGCTTTCGTACTGCTGTTTAACTTAAAACTTTGAAATTCATAGTTGACACCAAACACAAAACGCATGATAACAGGTCTAAAATAGGCTATGGTTACGGTAGCTGCAGCATTTATAGCTAAGGTATCGGAAAAAACATCAATGAAGAGCCCTAATAGAAAACTAACAATTAAAAAGGTGGTCCTATTCTCCTTTATCGGATACCAGTAAATAAAAAGTACATAAATCAACGGATTTATAAATCCGAAAAAATTAAGACGATTGAATATGAGTACCTGCACCAAAACAAGCAGTGTAAATCGTAATAAGTTTATGAAGAAGGAATTACTGATCATCCGCTTGTATTTCTGACTCTAGTTCTATGACTTCTTCGCGGTTCAAGTTTTGGATGATATACACGTTTTTGATATTTGTCATATCGTTAAATAGGGCTACATCAATAAAATAGAAGCTTTTAGAGCTGTCAAGGTCAAATTTTGAAATGGTGCCAATGGGTATATTCTCTGGGAAAATACTGCTACTTGCTCCAGTAAGAACGGTATCACCAATGCTTAAAGGCGCTAATCTGGGGATATCTATAAGTTGAACTGTAGTATAATTCTTTGTATCCCATACCAAAGAGCCAAAATGGTTGGAGTTCTTGATTTTTGCGTTGATTCTGGATTTGTCATTAAGTATACTCTGTACCGATGCAAAAGCATTAGAGGTGTTCTCCACAATTCCTAAAATACCTTTATCTGTAATTACACCCATGTCCTGAGCAATACTATCTACCTTTCCTTTATTAATTGTGATATAGTTTCGTTGATTGGAAAAACTATTTTTAACTACTTGGCCTGTTACTACGGTATAGCTTAATGAGGTATCTATTTTTGATACAACGGTTGTTTCTTTATTGTAGAGTTGATGTCTCAGGATTTCGTTTTCCTTTAGTAAACTTTCATTTTCTTCTCTCAGATCAAAGTAAAATGTAGTGTTTGTAGATAATTCATAAATACTGCCGGAGACATAGTTTGCAGAATTTAAAAACTTGGACTGATGATACGAATGAGATCGAAACGTGAATACAAAGGCAATGAACAGAAGAAAGATATAAAGTAAAAACGTTTTATATCGAATCAGAAAATTTATAATCTGCTGCATTCACCTTTAAATTTTCAAAATGCTTGTTTTCCTGCATAGCGAATATTGATATGCAGGTTCAATTAAAATTATTTTATAAGGATGCTCTTGTATCGTTCGAGATTTTTTAACGCTATCCCAGTTCCTCTAACTACTGCTCTTAGCGGATCTTCCGCAATGTATACAGGAAGGTCTGTCTTCTGTGATAACCTGCGGTCCAACCCACGCAACATAGAACCCCCACCTGCTAAATAAATACCGGTATTGTAAATATCAGCCGCCAACTCCGGAGGTGTTTGTGATAAAGTTTCCATCACGGCATCTTCTACACGTAAAATAGACTTGTCTAAGGCTTTTGCTATTTCCCTGTAGGATATCTGAACTTGCTTCGGTTTTCCAGTCAATAAATCTCGTCCTTGTACAGATTTTTCATCTGGTGGTGACTGCAAATCTTCGGTAGCGGAACCTATTTCAATTTTAATTGCTTCTGCCGTGCTTTCCCCTACATATAAGTTATGTTGGGTACGCATGTAATAAATTATATCGTTTGTGAATACATCACCTGCAATTTTTACGGATTTGTCGCAAACAATTCCACCTAGTGCAATTACAGCAATTTCTGTGGTACCACCTCCAATATCAACAATCATATTTCCTTTGGGCTGCATAATATCTAATCCTATACCTATAGCTGCCGCCATAGGTTCGTGTATTAGATACACTTCTTTACCGTTTACGCGTTCAGCAGATTCCTTTACGGCTCGCATCTCTACCTCGGTAATTCCAGAAGGAATGCAGATGACCATACGCAAGGCCGGTGGGAACCATTTTTTCTTTAATGCCGGAATATTTTTGATGAACATGTTAATCATCTTTTCCGAAGCATCAAAGTCAGCAATTACGCCGTCTTTTAGTGGACGAATGGTCTTGATATTTTCGTGGGTTTTTCCCTGCATCAGACTTGCCTCTCTGCCAACAGCAATGATTTTCCCACTAATTCTATCCCTGGCTACAATAGACGGGCTATCGACTACCACTTTGTCGTTATGAATGATAAGGGTATTAGCAGTACCTAGGTCAATGGCTATTTCCTCGGTCAAGAAATCAAAAAATCCCATAGATTATTGTTTGGTTATGGATAAATAGGTGCGTTTCATCGGTAAAAGTAGTAAAATTAATGCTTAAAATGACGTGTACCTGTCATCACCATAGAAATTCCGTTCTTATTGCAATAATCTACACTCAATTGATCTTTGATAGAGCCTCCTGGCTGTATCACACTGGCAACACCTGCTTTGTCTGCTATTTCGACACAATCAGGGAATGGGAAGAAAGCATCACTGGCCATTACGGCGCCTTTTAAATCGAATTTAAATGATTGTGCCTTATGAATTGCTTGGTTCAAAGCATCTACGCGCGAAGTTTGACCTGTACCGCTGGCGCATAGTTGTTTGTTCTTTGCTAAAATAATAGTATTGGACTTCGTATGCTTACATAACTTGGATGCAAACAAAAGGTCTTCTAGCTCTTGTGGGTTCGGCTTATTTTCTGTGGCATAGCTAAGGTCTTCTAGGCTGTCAGTTTTATAATCCTTGTCTTGGAGCAGCATTCCATTTAAACACGTTCTCACTAGCATTTCTGGCATTTTAGTTTCATTCTGTACCAGGATGATTCTGTTTTTCTTGCCTTTTAATATTTCTAATGCATCTGCCGCATAGCTAGGGGCTATGACTACTTCGCAAAACAGTTGGTGTATTTCTTCGGCTGTCGCTTTATCTATTTCTTTATTGCTAATGAGTACGCCTCCAAAGGCGGAAACAGGGTCGCCTGCCAAGGCATCTATATACGCTTGATGAAGTGTTTCTCGTTGCGCTAAACCACAGGCGTTATTGTGTTTAAGAATAGCAAATGTAGGAGCATCGTTCTTAAACTCACCCATTAGATTTACCGCTGCATCTACATCCAGTAAGTTGTTGTAAGAGAGTTCCTTACCATGGAATTTGGAGAACATCGCATCGAAATCACCAAAGAAAAAACCTTTTTGATGTGGGTTTTCCCCGTAACGTAATACTTTTCCATTGGTCTCACTGATTTTTAGCGCAGCTATATCATGGTCTTTGTTAAAATAGTTAAAGATAGCAGTATCATAATGCGAGGAAACGTTGAAGGATTTTGCTGCAAAACGTTTTCGATCTTCCAAAGTGGTGCTGCCGTTTCCGTTAGAAATCACATCTAGAAAATCCGAGTAATCCTCCATAGAAGAAACACAGAGCACATCCTTAAAATTTTTGGCCGCTGCACGGATTAATGAAATTCCACCGATATCAATTTTTTCTATAATATCTTGTTCTGCCGCGCCACTGGCTACCGTTTTTTCAAAGGGGTATAAATCAACAATGACAATATCCAACTGTGGAATATTAAATTCTACCAATTGGGCTGCATCGCTCTCATTGTCTTGTCGGTTCAAAATACCACCAAAAACTTTTGGGTGTAACGTTTTTACCCGTCCGCCTAAAATAGATGGGTAGCTGGTAACGTCCTCAACCGGTGTAACAGGGATGCCCAAATCCGTAATGAATTTCTCGGTACCGCCTGTAGAATAGATGGTAATACCAAGTTCTTGGAATTTTTTAACAATGGGTTCTAACCCGTCTTTATGAAATACGGAAATTAGGGCAGAAGTCGCTTTTTTAACAGTGCTCATTTGATGTGCTTGTGGTTAGTAGTATAAGCACACAAAAGTAATTTTTTTAAGGCGGTATTTTGATTTAGGTTATCAACAAATAAGAGAAAGTTTTAAAGAATCTGAGCAACTTGGGCATTTACAAATTCCAAAAAGCGCTCATCAGATTCGGTAAATGGATCTGGCTTGTTGGAATCAATGTCTATTTGGCCAATATTTTCACCGTTTACGAAGAGTGGTACCACAATTTCGGCCTTTACGGTAATGCTACAGGCAATATAGTTGTTCTGTGCCATTACATCAGGCACCACAAAGTTCTGATTGCTTACCGCAACTTGGCCACAAATACCTTTCCCAAATGGGATTACAGTGTGATCTGTTGGAGCACCGGCGTAGGGTCCTAGCTTTAGTTCCTCTTTATCACCGTTTCTAAAATAAAACCCAACCCAATCATAATGAGTAACGTTTTCTTTGAGTAGATTACAAATCTCTTGAAGTTTAGTATCTGTTTTGACTACCGAATTGGTTATGGCAGTTATTTGAGAACGTAGGCTGTCTAACATGAGTTCTTTTTTTAAAAATATCTGTCAAAAGTCGATTTTTATGTAGAAACTAACAATACTAATCGCCTTAAATATTCGTTAACTCTATATATTGGAAATTCAAAAACGGTATCTTTGTAACGTGAATAAAGTATTACATAAAACAATGTCTTTGATAATGGCGCTATTCGTGCTATTCTCAACGATGTCTTTTTCTTTGGATATTCATTACTGTGGTGACCACTTGGTAGATTTTAGTCTTTTTGACACCGCAGATACTTGCATGATGAAAGCGAAAATGTCCAAATCGTCTAGCGAATGTGTTGTAATGGACATGGATTGCTGCTCAGATGTAGAAATTGTTATTGAAGGTCAAGATGACGTTAAAATTGCTTTTGACCAATTCACTTTCGAACAACAGGTATTTATTACTTCTTTTACATTCTCCTATATTAATTTGTTTGAGGGTTTTGATTCAAACGTAATCCCATTTAAAGACTACTCCCCACCTCCGCTGATACGGAATATTCATATCCTAGATCAGTCTTTCTTAATTTGATTTTTAAACAGTACTCTTTTTGCCCTATGGTTCTTCCGTTTAGGGTTGAATTTGTTGTGTTTGTTTTTCTGTATTCCAGAATCCCATTCGGTTCATAACTGTTTAATTATCAAACTATATGCTTAATAGAGCTATCAAATATCTTATAGAAAACAAACTAGTTGCAGTTTTAATGCTCACCATATTTATAGGTTGGGGCATAGTAAGCGCGCCTTTTGGTTGGGACACCGGTTTTCTACCTTCTAATCCTGTTGCAGTAGATGCCATTCCAGATATTGGGGAAAACCAGCAGATTGTTTTTACCAAGTGGCAAGGTCGTTCACCACAAGATATTGAAGACCAAATTACGTATCCATTAACGAGTTCATTACTCGGTATTCCTGGAGTAAAAACAATTCGTAGTTCTTCTATGTTTGGTTTTTCAAGTATCTATATCATTTTTGAAGAAGATATCGAGTTTTACTGGTCACGTAGTCGGATTTTAGAGAAGCTAAATTCACTACCAGCTAACCTATTACCAGATGGGATAAACCCATCTTTAGGACCCGATGCTACAGGTTTAGGGCAAATATATTGGTACACTTTAGAAGGGCGTGATTCAGCAGGAAATGTAACTGGCGGCTGGGATTTACAGGAGCTGCGTAGCATTCAAGACTATTACGTAAAATATGGATTATCCTCGGCAAGTGGTGTTTCAGAAGTTGCCTCTATAGGCGGTTATGTTCAGGAATATCAAGTGGATATTGACCCTGAAAAAATGCGCCAATACACTATTGGTTTAAGCGATGTTGTAAAAGCGGTAAAGGAAAGCAACCAAGATATTGGGGCGCAGACCTTGGAAATAAATCAAGCAGAATATTTAGTTCGTGGTTTGGGTTATGTGAAATCTGTGGCTGACATTGAAAATGCAGTAGTTACTTCAGAAAATTTCACTTCTATACGAATCAAGGATATTGCAAAAGTAAATTTAGGGCCTCAAACCAGACGTGGTATTTTAGATAAAGAAGGTGCTGAAGTTGTGGGTGGTGTCGTTGTGGCTCGTTACGGTGCAAACCCAATGGAAGTGATTAATAATGTGAAAGACCAAATAGGGGAACTTTCATCCGGATTACCGACTAAAGTTTTGGCAGACGGTCGCACTTCACAAGTAACCATTGTGCCGTTTTATGATCGTACAGAACTCATTCAAGAAACACTTCACACGCTCAATGAAGCCCTAACACTTGAAATTTTAATAACAATTCTGGTTATCATCGTTATGATGTTCAACCTGCGCGCATCCATCCTAATTTCAGGATTATTGCCCGTTGCCGTGTTGATGGTTTTTATTGCGATGAAGCTATTCAAGGTAGATGCAAACATTGTTGCCCTTTCAGGTATTGCTATAGCCATAGGTACCATGGTAGATGTTGGCGTCATACTTGCCGAAAATATGATTCGGCATTTGGAGGATGAAAAATTACGATTTAAAGAAAGTGGAATCGAATACACGACTAATGAGATTGTTTACAATGCTACTGCGGAAGTTTCAGGAGCAATATTAACAGCAGTTCTGACTACCATCATTAGTTTTATACCGGTTTTCACATTGATAGGTGCTGAAGGAAAATTATTCAGACCGCTGGCATTTACAAAAACAATGGCACTTTCTGCGGCCTTAGTGATTGCACTTTTCTTGATACCGCCATTTGCAGCTTTCTTGTTTAGGAAAATGAATATTAGAGAACGTTTTAAATATATTCTCAACGGTTTGCTTATTACACTGGGTATTGCTGCTGTTATTTATGGCTATTGGTTGGGTCTGATTTTGATTGCCTTTGGTTGCTGTGGATTGTTTTTTTCGCTTAAAGCGAAAAAAAGGAATTCGATAATTTTTTCACTTTTCGCTTTCCGTTTTTCACTTAATCAAAACGTAGTCAACATCATTATCTCTTGTATTGCAATTGTAGTCTTACTTGCTGAATATTGGCGACCGCTTGGTTTCGATCGCAGCATATTAATGAACCTGATTTTTGTAGCGATTATCTGCTTTGGATTACTCGGTGTGTTTTCAATTTTCCAAAGGTATTATGACAACATATTACGTTGGGCACTTCAAAACCGACTCCTATTTTTAATAATTCCAACCACGGTGTTGATTTTAGGAGTGGTTATAATGCGAAATACTGGTAAAGAATTTATGCCATCGCTTAACGAAGGTTCATTTCTTTTAATGCCTACTTCTTTACCGCACGCAGGTGTAGAAGAAAATAAGCGGGTACTGCAACAACTCGATATGGCAGTTGCCACTATTCCTGAAATAGAAACTGTAGTTGGGAAAGCTGGACGAACAGAATCTGCGCTCGACCCTGCACCGTTATCGATGTATGAAAATATGATTCAGTATACATCTGAATATATGCGGAATGAAGCAGGCGAGCGACAACGGTATCAAATCAATGAAAACGGATTGTTTGTGCTGAAAAATGACAAGTTTATCATCAACCCAAATAATGAAATCGATGATGATGCAAACTATGAAGCATCTCAACTAAAAATGAATGCAACTCGTGAGGACTTAATTCCTGATGATGATGGCGAATATTACCGTAATTGGCGACCAAAAATAAACAGTCCTGATGATATTTGGAATGAAATCGTTAAGGTCACTAAATTCCCAGGAGTAACCTCTGCGCCTAAGCTACAACCTATTGAGACACGTCTTGTAATGCTACAAACAGGAATGCGAGCACCTATGGGAATTAAAGTAAAAGGGCCCGATTTAAAAACCATTGAAGCGTTTGGCTTGCAATTGGAAGGTCTTTTAAAAGAATCTGAGGGCGTTAAAGAACAGGCTGTTTTTGCAGACCGTATTGTAGGGAAACCCTATTTGTTAATTGATATAAAACGAGAGCAACTAGCGCGATACGGAATTTCTATTATGGATGTTCAGGAAGTACTTCAAGTAGCTGTAGGCGGTATGCCATTGACCCAAACCGTAGAAGGTCGTGAGCGTTATGGCATTCGTGTTCGGTATCCTAGAGAGTTACGTAGCAATCCAGACGACCTCAAAAAGATTTATGTGCCTGTAGAAAAAGGCAGTCCTGTTCCTTTAGGCGAGTTGGTAGATATTCGCTATGAACAAGGTCCGCAAGTAATTAAAAGTGAAGACACCTTCCTTGTGGGTTATGTGCTTTTTGATAAGCTAGATGGTTTTGCCGAGGTAGATGTGGTTGAAAATGCACAGGCATTGTTCAAAGAGAAAATTGAGGCTGGCGAGTTAATCGTTCCTAAAGGTATCAGTTACAAATTTACGGGTACCTATGAAAATCAATTACGAGCGGAGAAAACACTTTCTGTTGTCGTTCCTCTGGCACTAGTAATTATTTTCTTAATTCTATACTTCCAGTTTAAATCTGTCAGCACGTCGCTTATGGTATTTTCCGGAATTACAATAGCTTTTGCAGGCGGTTTCATAATGATTTGGTTGTACGGACAAGATTGGTTCTTCAATTTTAATCTGTTTGGGGAAAATATGCGAGACTTATTCAATATGAAAACCATCAATTTAAGTGTGGCAGTTTGGGTAGGGTTTATTGCGCTTTTCGGTATTGCTACAGATGATGGCGTGGTAATGGCAACCTATCTCACACAAACTTTTGACAGAGAAAAACCTAAAGACAAAAAAGAAATTCGATTGGCAACCTTGGAAGCTGCCGGTAAAAGAATACGCCCTTGTCTAATGACAACCGTAACAACCATTCTGGCGCTGTTACCCATACTCACATCTACAGGAAAAGGAAGCGATATAATGATACCTATGGCTATTCCGATTTTTGGTGGGATGCTAATCGACATAACTTCTTATTTCTTATTACCTGTGCTATATAGCTGGAAGAAAGAATATCAACTTAAAAGAGCAAACAGATGAAAAATATAAAAATCATAATATGTCTTTTGTTTGTCTCTGCTGTTGCCAAAGCACAACAATTACAGACATATATCGAGGAAGCAAATGGCAATAATCCAGAAATTCAGGCTTTTAATTTACGGTACAACATCGCTGAAGAAAAAGTAAATGAAGTAGACTGGATTCCCAACACAGAATTTAGTGCAGGCTATTTTGTAAGCGAACCTGAAACAAGAACAGGAGCGCAACGCGCTCGGTTTGGCTTTAGGCAGATGCTACCTTGGTTTGGCACTATTACAGCTAGAGAGAATTATGCAACTTCAATGGCTGAAGCTGAATATGTAGAAATAACCATCGCCAAAAGAAAATTGGCACTCTCAGTTGCCGAAATCTATTACAAGCTTTATGAAGTTAGAGCGCAACAAAAAGTGCTTGACGAGAATATTCAATTATTGAAAACCTACGAGAAACTAGCACTAACATCAATAGCCGTTGGTAAAGCATCAGCAGTAGATGTGTTGCGATTACAGATACGGCAGAACGAATTAGTTCAAGAAAAAGAAGTTTTGGAGCAACAGGCATTTGGGATTCAGACGGCTTTTAATAAATTGTTGAATAGGGCATATGATACATCGGTAGAAACCGTAACTATTTTGCCATTGCCTGATGAAGATATCGTCTTTGGCTATGATGCATTAGCGCTCAATCCTGAACTGCTTAAATACGACAAACTCTACGAATCTGTTTCACAATCCGAATTGTTGAACCAACGTGAAGGCTTACCAATGATAGGTTTTGGTGTAGATTATCTACCAGTTTCTGAACGAGCTGATATGAATTTTAGTGATAACGGTAAGGATATCTTAATGCCTATGGTTTCTGTTACTGTTCCGCTCTTCAACAACCGCTATAAATCAATTACAAAGCAAAACGAATTGCGTCAAAGACAAATTGAGATGCAAAAAAAGCAGCGGTTGAATGTTTTGGAATCTGCTTTCGCGAAAGCGATATCACAACGAAATCAGGCTAGAATTAAATACAATACACAAAAAAAGAATTTGAAACAAGCAAATGATGCCGAAGAAATTCTTATTAAAAATTACGAAACTGGTACGATTGATTTTAATGATGTTCTTGATATTCAGGAGTTACAATTAAAGTTTCAAATCAATCAAATAAATGCTGTAACAACATACTATATGCAGAGTGCAGTAGTCAATTATTTAATAACTCAATAAACACAGAACAATGAAAAACTTAAAATCGATTTTAGTAGTAATGGTAGTATTAGTATCAATGGTGTCTTGTAAAGACAACAAAGCAGAAGCAAAAACGGAAACTACAGAAAAACAAGGAACCGAATACACGGCTGCTTATGTATGTCCAATGCATTGTAAAGATAGTGGTAGCGACAAAGAAGGTACTTGCGACACCTGTGGAATGACGCTTGTAAAAAATGAAGAGCATAAAGCAAATGGGCACACCCACGAATAGACTTTAAAAACATCAAATGAAACACACCTATCACATACACGGAATGACCTGCAATGGTTGTCGCAGTCACGTTGAGCAAACACTTTCTAAAGTGGAAGGTGTAACCAATGCATCGGTAGATTTAGAAACAGCAGAAGCAACTATCGAGATGGAACCTCACATTTCTATAGAGGCCTTTCAAGATGCACTTGTAAAAGATGGCGAACGCTACAGTATCCATATGCAAAAAGAAAATGAAAGCGGAACAATGAAAAAGATCTATAGCGTACACGGAATGACCTGCAATGGTTGTCGCAGTCACGTAGAAGAAACACTTTCAAAAGTAAAAGGTGTGACCAATGCGTCGGTAGATTTAGAAAAAGCAGAAGCAACTATCGAGGTGGAATCTCACATTTCTATTGAAACGTTTCAGAAAGCGATGATTGAGGGCGGTGGTACATACAGTATTCATAAACGTGGAGAACACCAGAAAACGATAGAAACCAAAAAGGAAAAGCCCAAAGGAAAAGGAACAGGCACATTTTATTGTCCAATGCATTGCGAAGGCGATAAAATCTACAACAAACTTGGAGACTGTCCCGTATGCGGAATGGATTTAGTGGAAGAACAAAACCTATCGGCAGTAACATCTGAACAATGGACCTGCCCGATGCATCCAGAAGTTGTAAAAGAAGAAGCAGGAGCTTGCCCTATTTGCGGAATGGATTTAGTGCCTTTGCAACCAGACCTCTCTGCCGAGGAGAAGACCTATAAAAGATTGTTGAAGAAATTCTGGATAGCAGTTGGTTTCGCACTTCCTATTTTCTTAATTGCGATGAGCGAGATGATTCCAAATAATCCATTGTATGATGTAATGGAGCAAAAGGGGTGGAATTGGATTCAGTTTGCGCTATCAATTCCTGTTGTGTTTTATGCCACTTGGATGTTCTTTGAGCGTGCCTATAAAAGTATAAAAACGTGGAATCTCAATATGTTTACCCTTATCGGAATCGGTGCAGGCGTAGCGTGGCTGTTTAGTGTTTTTGGAATGTTGTTTCCAGACTTTTTCCCTGAACAATTTAAAACAGAATCAGGAGCAGTACATGTTTATTTTGAAGCAGCAACCGTAATTCTTACCCTAGTTTTAATGGGTCAGGTTTTAGAGGCAAGAGCGCACAGTAAAACCAATTCCGCAGTCAAGGAATTATTAAAGCTTGCACCTAATAAAGCAGTACGCGTGGTTGATGGGAATGAAGAAGAAGTTTCCATTGATAAAATTGAAAAGGGAGATACTCTTAGAGTTAAACCAGGCGATAAAATCCCTGTGGACGGTATTATTACCGAAGGAAAAACGACAGTAGATGAATCCATGATTTCTGGAGAACCTATCCCCGTTGATAAAATTGAAGATGACAACGTAAGTAGCGGCACCATCAATGGAAATCAATCTTTCTTGATGAAAGCCGAAAAAGTAGGTAGTGAGACACTACTTTCTCAAATCATACAAATGGTAAACGATGCGAGTCGCAGTCGTGCACCTATTCAAAAACTGGCAGATACCGTTTCAGGATATTTCGTGCCTGTCGTGGTGGCCATTTCATTAATCACTTTTGGAGTCTGGGCAATTTGGGGTCCAGAACCGGCCTATGTGTATGCTTTGGTAAATGCTATTGCGGTATTAATTATAGCCTGCCCTTGTGCCTTAGGGTTAGCCACGCCTATGTCCGTAATGGTTGGTGTTGGTAAAGGGGCTCAGAATGGTGTGTTGATTAAAAATGCCGAAGCGCTGGAAAAAATGGACAAGGTAACTACCTTGATAGTGGATAAGACAGGAACTATTACTGAAGGAAAACCGACGGTTGAGAAAATAGGTGTATTTGGTTCAAACTTTTCTGAAACTGAAATGCTACATTTCATTACATCCCTAAACAGTTCTAGCGAACATCCGCTGGCCGCAGCAACCGTGAAATACGGTAAAGAACAAAAAATCGAACTATCAAAAACCGAAAATTTTATTGCGGTTACTGGAAAGGGTGTAGAGGGAACAGTTGATGGTAAAAAACTAGATTTAGGAAATGCCAAAATGATGGAATATGCAAAAGCCACTATTTCTTTAGAAATGGAAGCCGAGGTACAATCATTTCAAAAACAGGGCAAAACAGTTTCTTATTTGGCTGTAGATAGCGAAGTGTCTGGCTATGTGGTTATTGGGGATAAAATTAAAGAAACAAGTGCTAAAGCCATTAGAGAATTACAAAATAAAGGCATCGCTGTTATAATGCTTACTGGTGATAATCACGATACTGCCCAAGCGGTAGCGAGTGAACTCAACCTTGCCGACTTTAAAGCGGGAATGTTACCAGAAGACAAACTCAAAGAAGTAACAAAATTACAGGAAAAAGGAAAAGTGGTCGCAATGGCTGGCGATGGTATTAACGATGCGCCTGCATTAGCTAAAAGCGATGTAGGTATCGCAATGGGAACAGGAACCGATGTTGCTATTGAGAGTGCTATGATTACACTTGTAAAAGGGGATTTACACGGTATTGTGAAAGCAAAGAATCTAAGCCACACTGTAATGAAAAATATCAAGCAAAATCTATTTTTTGCATTGATATATAACACCCTAGGGGTCCCTATTGCGGCAGGTGTTTTATTCCCATTTTTTGGTATATTATTATCGCCAATGATTGCGGCACTTGCAATGAGTTTTAGTTCGGTATCGGTTATAGTAAATGCCCTGAGATTAAAAACAAAATCAATTAACTAATCCATGATTATAATGAAAAAAAATATTTTATATATCGGTATTGCAGTAATTATTGGACTAGTTGGCGGTTATCTATTATTTGGAAATAACGCTAATACGTCAAATCAAGAACTATCGGACAGTCATAGTCATTCCGAAGAGGCTAAGAATCAATTATGGACGTGTTCAATGCATCCTCAAATAATGCAAGCAGAACCAGGAGATTGCCCTATTTGCGGCATGGAATTAATTCTAGCGGAGTCAGGTGGGGAAGGATTGGCTATGAACGAGATAAAAATGACCAAGAACGCCATGGCATTGGCGAATGTGCAAACAACTATCGTTGGTAATGAAATAGCAGATAATGAAGGTGTGATTTCGCTTTCGGGAAAAATTACAGAAAACAAGGACGAAACTGCAACACAGCCTGCACATTTTGATGGTCGTGTCGAGCAATTGTATGTAAATTCCTTAGGCGAAAAAGTAAACCGAGGACAAATAGTAGCCTCTATCTATTCACCAGCCTTGGTGGCCGCTCAACAAGAACTGATAACTACCTTTAAGTTGAAAGAGTTACAGCCCCAATTATACAATGCGGTACGTAATAAATTTAAAAATTGGATGATTCATGGTGATGTTCTTGACAAGATTGAAAACAGCAGCCAAGTGATACAGCGCTTCCCAATTTATTCTCACGTCTCTGGAGTGGTAACAGAGATAATGGTCAATGAGGGGGCTCATGTCATGGATGGGATGTCAATATTCAAGGTAAGTAATCTAAGTTCGGTCTGGGCTGATTTCGATGCCTACGAAAATCAAATCTCTCAATTAAAAATAGGTCAAAAAATTAAGATAGTAACCAACGCATATCCCAATAAAGAGTTTGAAGCAACAGTTTCGTTTATTGACCCCATATTGAATAATTCAACCCGAACTGTTACCGTAAGAGCAACACTTAAAAATACGGAAGACTTGTTTAAGCCAGGGATGTTTGTAAACGGAAAACTTAACCGATTAACTGAAACGAATAGTGAATTAATTTCCGTTCCTGCAACTGCTGTACTATGGACGGGAGAACGCTCTTTGATATATATAAAAACCAATCCAAATGAACCCATTTTTGAAATGCGAGAAGTTACTATTGGAAACCGAAATGGAGAAAATTTCATTATAACTTCTGGCTTAGAAAATGGAGATGAAATTGTAACTAATGGAACCTTCACCGTGGACGCGGCAGCACAGTTACAAGGTAAGAAGTCCATGATGAACAAATCTGGTGGTAAAACAATGACGGGACATGAGGAGCATGCCAGTTTGCAGATGAATAGGGAAGAAAAATTGGATGGAGGAACTAAGGAATTGCCAAAGTCTGTTCAAAAAAATTTCCTTTTAGTATTAAACGCTTATTCACAATTGAAGGATGCTTTTGTCGAATCTGATATTGAAAAGGTAAAAATTGCTACAGGTGTTTTATTAAAGGACTTGGAAAAAATTAAAATTTCTAGTTTGACAGAAACTCAAAAAGAACATTTTGGTAGTATTGATGAAGCACTTAATGCTATTCTTGAAGACGCTGATTTAGAAAATCAACGTATTAATTTTGTAGTTTTGAATGAAAGTATTATTCCAGTCGCTATGAATATGAGTACTTTGAATGCGCCATTTTATGTTCAGAAATGTCCAATGGCGAACCAGAACAAAGGTGCTTTGTGGCTTAGTGAAAGTAGAGAAATAAAAAACCCATACTATGGTGACGAGATGTTAACTTGCGGTTCTGTAATAGATACAATTGGTAAATGATATTATGAAAGTTCATAAAACTAAGTAGATGTTGAAGGGGAGTTTGTTTTTTAGTTGTTTTGTGAGTATGATACTGCCTTTTATTAGCTTTTCTCAGTCTTCTGTAGACGGGGAAGTGATGGAGCGTAACGGTAACAAGACCATAGCCTTGCCAGGAGCCAATGTGTATTGGATGAATTCCCAAATAGGAACGGTTACCAATACAAAAGGAGTCTTTAGTATTCCGTTTTCTAGGGAATACAATACACTGATTATTAGTTATGTCGGGTTTGAGTCGGACACCCTTGATATTAGTGAACCCAGAAAAATAAGGCATGTTCTAAAACCTTCCAATGCCTTGGATGAAGTGGTGGTGCAACGGCAACGTGATGCGGTAGAAAAAACTTTTTTTAGTGCGCAAAATGTAGTAACCATTAATAGTGCTGAATTGCTGAAAGCGGCCTGTTGTAATCTTTCCGAGAGTTTTGAGACCAATCCCGCTATCGATGTAAATTTTTCCGATGCACTAACAGGTACCAAGCAAATTCAAATGCTTGGGCTTACTAGTCCTTACCTACTCATTACCCAAGAAAATATTCCTATGGTGCGTGGTGCTTCACAGGCGTACGGACTCACATTTACGCCAGGTACTTGGGTAGAGAGTATACAGATTACTAAAGGTGCAGGAAGCGTAGTGAACGGATACGAGAGTATCTCTGGACAAATCAATACAGAACTTGTAAAGCCCATGACGGACAAACGCTTGTTCGTAAATGGGTATGCCAACCAAAACGGGCGTTTGGAGCTCAATACTCATTTGAACCACAAACTTTCGGACAAGTGGAGTACAGGGCTGTATATCCATGGAAATCAAAGAACACAGAAAGAGGACGGTAACGATGATGGCTTTTTGGATGCACCGCTGGCGAACCAAATAAATATTATGAACCGTTGGCAGTACCAGAATCTGGAAACAGGCTGGGTAAGCTTTATTAATCTCCGCTATCTGAATGATGAAAAACAAGTAGGGGAAGTCGATTTTAATGCCGATAACTGGGTTCGGTTGCGCGCAGCTCCCAATGCTGATACTCCTGAAGGTCTTGCGCTTAGCCAAGCTGAAGGCTGGGGAAGTGAAATAGACACACGACGTTTTGATACTTCTGTAAAATTGGGTTATGTATTTCCGGAGTTGCCATTTCAAAGTCTAGGATTTCAGGCTTCCTACAGCAATCATCAACAGGAATCGTACTTCGGTTTTAATCGGTATGATATAAACCACAACAGCGTGTATTCGAATCTGCTGTTCAACTCCATCATCGGAGATACCCGAAATAAGTTTACCACAGGATTAACCTTTGCCTATGATAGCTACGATGAACTCGTTAATACTACGGACTTTGGTAGGGAGGATGTTTCTGGAGGCGCCTTTTTTGAGTACGCCTACGAAAATTTGGAAAAAGTGAGCTTAACCGCAGGTCTTCGAGTAGATACCCATAATCGTTTGGGCACTTTTGTGACCCCAAGATTACATGTGCGTTACACGCCTTGGAAACTGGGCAGTTTAAGAGGTTCTTTTGGCAGGGGTAGGCGAGCCGCCAATATTTTTGCCGAGAACCAACAGTTGTTCGGTTCTTCTAGACAAATTCAATTACTAGATGCCGGTGGAAGTATCTACGGCCTAGATGCCGAAGACGCATGGAATTATGGCGTGAGTTTTTTACAGGGTTTTGTATTCCTGAACCGAAAAGGAAACGTTTCGCTGGACTATTATCGAACCGATTTTAGAAATCAGGTTGTGGTAGATTGGGAGAATCCTAGGGCCATATCCTTTTATAATCTGGACGGGGAAAGCTACGCTAACAGTTTTCAGGTAGAGGTAAACCATGAAATTCTTGAAAATTTAGATGTGCGAATGGCCTATAAATATTATGATGTAGCAACCGATTACAGGAGTGGTAGGCTGCAAAAACCCTTGCAGGCCCAAAAACGCTTTTTTGTAAATTTAGGTTATGAAACGAAGCCTAAGGAAAATGGAGCACTCTGGAAATTTGACTATACGGTGCATACTCAAGGAGAGCAGCGTTTACCGAATACCGATGTGAATCCACCACAGTTTCGATTGGGAGACTTTGCCGAAGGCTACAGTGTTATGAACGCCCAAGTGACCAAGGTTTTTTCAACTAAATTTGAGATGTACTTTGGCGGAGAAAATTTGTCTAATTTTAGACAACCAAATCCTATTTTAGGCTTGGATGACCCTTTTGGCGAGAATTTTGATACGAGTATTGTGTATGCGCCTATTATGGGTAGAATGTTCTACTTGGGGTTTCGATATAAAGTGCAGTAAAAATCCCCATAGCCCTTAAAGGGGTAAATATAATAGCTGAATTTGAAGTAGGGCAAATTCTGAGTGTTGGATTAAAGAGCTAGCGAGCAAAAAGTAAAGGATTGCTGATTTCTCGTAAACGAAAATTAAAACAATAGAATTATGAAAAAAGTAGTATTGATATTAGTAATGGCCTTATTGACTGGCGTAACCTTTGCTCAGGAAAAGAATAAAAAAATGACCATGGAGGTCGATGGAAAATGTGATATGTGTAAAACACGCATAGAAAAAGCCGCATTAGGCGTAAAAGGGGTCAAATATGCCCTTTGGGATATTCCCTCGCACCAACTTTCCTTGATTATCGATGAACGTAAAACAGACCCTATGAAGGTTAAAACTGCTTTAGTTGCTGTTGGACATGACACTAAAGAACTCAAAGCAACAGAAGAAGCATATGACAGTGTGCATCCTTGCTGTAAGTATCGGGAGGATAACACGGATGATAGTGGTAAACATTAATTACTGAATAACACAATTTTACATCAGAGTAGGTAGTATAAACTTAAACCGTTCTTGGATTTCCAAGAACGGTTTTTTGTTTTAATCCTCTAGAAAATGAGGGTCCACTTTGTTTAATCAATAATAATCTCATCAGCAAAAATCCAAGAAGGTAATCCAGCGGCATGATGCCAGTAAGGTGTCTCGGTGTTTTTTGCACGTATTTTAATGTACCTATATTTTTTGGAATTTAGAGCTAGGTCAAAATAATGTATGTCGTTAACCTTGCTTGTCTTTACTAGGGGTTTAGGGTTGTTAATGGTTCCCAAAGCCGTAAATTCAGTATTATCTCTTGAGCCATAGTATTCAACGCTGCTAGGAAAAAACACAACATGATTGGTCACTTGCAAGAAGGCCATGGATATGGTGCTGATGGTCTGTGTTTCTCCTAAATCAACTACTACTTCCATATTGTTGCCTTCATATCCTAGCCAGTTGGCGTAAAAATTACTTCCGCCCAAGGCGCCATCAGTTAATACCATAGGGTTTTCGTCTGCGTACTTTTTTGGCGAGGTAATCGAAATTACATTTTTCCCTTTGGCCTTATTGGTTCTTTTCGCCGTTTCTAAGGCAGATACATAGTTGGCGCCATACTCATTTACGGTGAATCCCATTTCGTTCATTAGGGTGATGTTGTTGTCTTTGGCAGTATTCGTAAAATTATCCAAAAGAAGCGCTACGCTAGGATTAGTGATTTTAGCACCGTTTTCATTGGTCTTAGTTAAACTATAGGCCGGTGTCATATTTTTTCTACTGGCTTCCAAAATAGCAAAATCGACTCCTATTCTTGCCATATTCACTCGTTTTACTAGTTCTGGTTTGTCGGCTACCGCTTCTGCTGCGGCGTTGAATAAATTGGTGTACTTCTCAAGTAATTCAGGATTCAAATAGGAGGTAAAAGCTTCGGAGGGATCTCCGTAGAGGAACAAGAAAAAATCTCCGTCTTCTTTTATTTTGGAATGGATGAGGTCTATATATTCTTTTACAAACGGTCCTGCTCCTTCGTAATATCCGTTCGTGAATTCGGTTACTAGGGTATTGAAATCTTGATCTGGGTTCCAAAGTAGTTTAGCGGTGATGTAGGACCGAAGTTCAAACAGTTCGCTAGGGTTATTGCTGTGCTGTTCAAAGACCCACTTCGCATTATTATCCCTAAATAATTGGATGTTGGGCTGAAGGGTATGTAAATTGGGGAAAGGGGATAAGAAATTAGTGAACTGGGTCGTGTAATCCCATATTCGAATATTATCGGTCAGTTTGCTCCATCCCTTTAGGTCATCGGAAAAATCCGTACATTTTTCAGCAATAGGGGCGCTTCTATCACATTCAATGCTACATAAGGTAATTAAAACATTTTCAAGCGGACTTGTTTTGGGTGGTTTTCGGGTATGCTGATACGCTAAAGTAGATATTGTTTTCTGTGGGAATGCTTCTGCTACGCTGTTAACGAAATAAATCATGGTTCCGGACGGACTCCCTTCCTCAGTGTCTATTTTGTTGCAGTGCTCACATTGACAGAATTGTTGATTATCATCCTGACTCACAGAAATTACCGATGCATCTGGATTTCTTAGAAATAACGCGGCCACGGAATCTTTTACAATTTCCAACACGGTAGGGTTAGTCAAACATAATTGGGTTGGTAATCGTTTTTTACCTCGTAGAGCATAATACTCTGGATGGGATTTGTAGAACACTTCTTCCGGCATAAATTTATTGAACGTATGCACTTTTGCCGCTGGCACATAATAGGGAAATGCCTCCGTGGTTACTTTGTGCTGCTTTGCAAATTCCTCATTTTCATAAAAAAGTAGGGAATGTACCGTACGCGTAATAATATCCGGTGTGTAATTATAGTCAATCGGATGTAAAATAATGGTTTTGGAAATCGGTATATGTGCTGCATTGGGAGCATACCATTTGCAACCTAGATTGTTTTCTAAAAACTCAAATACGGCATTCGTTAGTGCATCACTAGAACCACCCAAAATATAAATGTTCTTTTTTTCTGTTTTTATACTGATTTCCTGTTTTTGTAGGGCTTCTTCGTTGATGTTGCCAACATAAATTTTAGGGCTATCCATGGTTTGTGAAAGTACATCGACTAAAGGCAATTCAGCTCCGCTTATTTTAAAAATATATTCCTGTAAGGTAAGTGCAGCTTTGTATTCGGTCTCAGAAGCAGTGCCTAGGTGTACGATTTCATAAGAAGATTTTCCATTTTCTGCTAAAACAATCTCATCGCTTGAACATGAAGAGAAGAATAGAGATAGCATCAGAAGTCCAATGGGTGCGAGATATTTCATAGGTAGGCAGGTTTAATTGATTATTTGTTTATAGTGGCCTCTTACATGGACTTTAGCAGGCTATTTTCTGCTTTGGTTTCGTTGCTCATTTGTCAGAACATGATTCCGAAAAGTTTTGGATCAATAGCATAATCCGTACATAAAAGTTAACTAATTATTTGCTCATCTTATAAAGTTTATAGACCGAAAACATGGGAAGAAGCATAAACAACAGGTTTTATGGAAGTAGTACATAACAATTAAGCGCATAAAAAAACCGCTTTTGGAATTCTCCAAAAGCGGTTTTAAATAAAGTATATCCACCAATAAGCTAATAAATTGCCTGTCGGTGCTACCGACCTACATCATGCCGGGCATTCCGCCGCCGCCCATTGGAGGACCAGCGGGAGTATCTTCTTTAATGTCTGTCAAAGCACATTCCGTCGTCAAGATCATTCCAGAAACAGAAGCGGCATTTTCCAATGCTACTCTTGTTACTTTCTTAGGATCGATAATCCCGGCCTTAAACATTTCAACATACGTCTCAGATTTTGCATCGTATCCAAAATCGCCTTTTCCTTCTAGGATTTTAGCCACAACCACAGAACCTTCGCCGCCTGCATTCTCCACAATAGTTCTCAAAGGTGATTCTATCGCCCTTGCAACAATTTGCAGACCAGTAGCCTCATCCTCATTTTCAGTAGCTACATTAGATAGAGATGCTTTCGCTCTTACCAATGCAACACCACCACCGGCAACAATACCTTCTTCTACTGCAGCTCTAGTTGCATGTAAGGCATCATCAACACGATCTTTTTTCTCTTTCATCTCTACTTCAGAAGCAGCACCAACATATAAAACTGCTACACCACCTGCCAATTTAGCCAAACGTTCTTGAAGTTTTTCCTTATCGTAATCCGAAGTTGTCGTCTCTATCTGAGATTTAATTTGGTTTACCCTTGTTTTGATATCCTTAGCAACACCACCACCATTTACTATAGTCGTATTGTCTTTGTCTATCTGTACTTTTTCGCAAGTACCCAACATTTCAATAGTAGTATTGTCCAAAGAGAATCCTCTTTCTTCAGAAATTACGGTACCACCAGTTAGGATAGCAATATCTTCTAACATTGCTTTTCTACGGTCTCCAAATCCTGGTGCTTTTACAGCAGCAATTTTAAGAGATCCTCTTAATTTGTTTACAACTAAAGTAGCTAATGCTTCACCATCAACATCTTCTGCAATGATTAATAATGGTTTTCCGGACTGAGCAACTGGCTCTAAAACAGGAAGTAAATCTTTCATGGAAGATATTTTCTTGTCAAACAACAAGATATATGGATTTTCCAATTGAGCTACCATTTTTTCAGAATCCGTTACAAAGTATGGCGATAGGTATCCTCTGTCAAACTGCATTCCTTCAACAACGTCTACATAGGTATCCGTTCCTTTGGCTTCTTCAACGGTAATTACACCTTCTTTACCTACTTTTCCAAACGCTTTTGCGATAAGCTCTCCGATTGTCTCATCGTTGTTAGCGGAAATAGAAGCAACTTGCTTAATTTTTTCGGAAGAATCCCCTACTTTTTTAGACTGTTTTGCTAAATCTGCAACGATAGCTTCAACGGCTTTGTCTATACCTCTTTTTAAATCCATTGGATTAGCGCCGGCAGCAACGTTCTTTAAGCCTTCTTTAACGATAGCCTGTGCCAAAACGGTTGCTGTAGTAGTACCGTCACCAGCCAAATCATTGGTTTTGGAAGCAACTTCCTTCACCATTTGTGCGCCCATATTTTCCAAAGGATCCGCAAGATCTATTTCTTTAGCTACGGTTACACCATCCTTTGTTACTTGTGGAGCTCCAAATGATTTGCTGATAATTACATTACGACCCTTAGGGCCCAATGTTACCTTAACTGCATTTGCTAATTTATCAACACCTCTTTTGAGGCCATCTCTTGCATCTATATCAAATTTAATATCTTTTGCCATAATGAATTATGATTTTATTTTTCGTTCCGGTGCTTGTGCTGAACTCGTTTCAGTAAAGACCGAAATCTATTTAATTAGTTTGTATGTTCAATTAAAAGTTTCTCGCCTTAGCGGGAAAAGTAAAAGACCTACTTATATAATCGCTAGGATGTCGCTCTCGCGCATCATCAAGTAATCGGTACCTTCTAGTTTTAGCTCTGTACCAGCGTACTTTCCGTAAAGAACGGTGTCACCAACTTTAACAGTTACTTTTTCATCTTTGGTTCCAGGACCAACGGCAACGACTTTTCCTTTTTGAGGTTTTTCTTTTGCAGTATCTGGAATATAAATACCAGAAGCAGTTTTTGTTTCTGCTGCCATAGGCTCTATAAGAACTCTATCTGCCAATGGTTTAATTTTAACTTTAGCCATAATTAGTATAATTTATAATTGATTTTTCGTTTTTTATAAGGTGACAGAAATTATGCCATTACCTAAAAACTGACATATTATAAATCAAAAATGCCAGCTTGTCATAAAGCTGGCATTTTTAATATCGTGTAATCATTGAATTATAAACTGTCTGTCGGCGCGACTTCAGGCGTTAGCTCTGGAGTAATTTCGTCCGGTAAGGTTTCAGGAACCGTTGTCTCTATATCGTCTCCTTGTAATAATTTGGATTCTACGTCGCCAAAATTCCCTTTAAGGGCTATATTGGAAGCAAGAATTAACAATACGAGTATTCCTGCCAAAGTCCATGTGCTTCTGTCCAGAAAGTCTCCTGTTTTTTTAACACCACCAACTACTTGGCTTCCACCTCCACCAAAAGATGAAGATAACCCACCGCCTTTTGGGTTTTGAACCATAACTACTAATATAAGTAAAAAGCAAACTATGATAATAAGTATCAAGAATATTGAAAATGTACTCATTTTAAATCTCTATTTTCTGATTGAATTTTCTCTACCATTTTTATACGGTCTGCAAAGAAACCACTTTTTTCCGGATATTTCAAACTTAAAATTTTGTAAGCTTGAATCGCATTTTTATACTTTTTTTGCTCTAGATATACCCTTGCCAAAGTCTCTGTCATAAGCTCATTTTTGTCTAATATTCCAGAGTTTGCCACGTTTTCTGGTACGGGTATATTGGTTTTTGGGACAATCTTGGGGTTTTGAGCAATGAATTTATCTATTCTATCGAATTTTTGTTTTTTACTTGTGCTTTGCTCAGTGGTATTTTCTTTATGCTTTTTAGTAGGTTCGCTCGCTTCTTTTTTCTCGTCCGTTGGCTTTTTGTTTGCTAATTGAAGCCACTCGGTAAATGAATATTTTTCTTTTCTATCAAAATCTAAGGGTTCTCCAATCGCTAGCTCTTTTGATATTTCTTTATTTGGATGCTTAGTTGTGAACAGCTCTGGATCTAAAATTTGTTCGGCGTCCTTTTGGTCCTGTGGCAAAGGTTTGTCATCAGATGTTTCAATAATCGGTTTTTTTTCTTCGGTTATTGTTTCCGGTGGAGCGATTTGAGCTGTATTTTCTGTAGCTATTTGTGGTGTGTATTCCAGGAAATCTTTGGAGGTGATAAAATCGAATAATACATCACGATCAGTTGTGTAGGCCGCAGTCGTTTTAAGTGCTTTGTTGTATTTGTAGCTATGTAGATTTTTAAGTCCTTTTAAATGTAAAGCTCTTGCGGCTTGAAAATAGGGGTACTCTTTTAGAATCTCTTCTAACTGATTCGTCTGCACAGGGTCTGCAACTTTTGCGGGATGTTCTAGGAGATATGTAAAGTCCGTTACTTTCATTTCTTTAAGGCCTTCTATTTTATTTCTTTTTTACCAGTCTGCCAGCGAGGCGTTAAAAATATCTTGTGTCAAACGTTCGAAAATTTCTGTATGGGCTTCGCTTTTTATGGATGCAAGCTGTGTGTTTGCCGGATAATCAAAGAAGAAAGAAAAACTTTGGTCAAAATCTACATCTTCTTTCGTTCTATTGTAAAACCTCACTTTCACCCTAACGGATAGGCGGTTCTGCGCAGCCGTCTGTTGCGCTGTGGCCGACATTGGTGAAATACGATATTCTGTAATTTCTCCTTCATATAATAAATCTGCATCGCCGTTATTCACCAAATCTAAACTCGTTTGGTTTAAAATTCTATCCTGTAGCGCCAAGGTGAAATCCCTATCCATTCCGGGCTCGAATATGGACCCTGGACTTTGAGAGGCGTAGTTCTGAAAATAATTAACCTGAAAAGTAGTAGCTGTTCCAACACTACCGCCGGTAAAATTATAAACACCACAACCGTTTAGACACAAAATCAAAAAAACTAAAAGGAAACTAATTGGAATGTTTTTCATACTATTTTATCTAAGACCTACAGATCGTATTGTTTAATCTTTCTATACAATGTTCTTTCTGAAATACCCAGTTCGGCTGCTGCTGCTTTTCTTTTTCCTCGGTTGCGTTCTAAGGATTTCTTAATCAGTTCTATTTCTTTTTCATGCAAAGATAGGGTCTCTTCTTCCTGTATTTCTTCCGCAAAATGATATTTATCCTCTTGTGGTGTTGGAATATACGAGTTTTCCTGTTTTGATTCTGGCAACTGTAATACCTCCATTTCGGTTGCGTCTTGTGTTTCTATATCTTCATCGTCTTCGCCATAAATTTTTCTGATAAGATTTTCATTTTCTTCTTGTACTTTTTGAGAATCATTATTCTTAAGCAATTCCATCGTCAGCTTTTTTAGGTCGTTGAGGTCTCCCTTCATATCGAACAATACCTTGTACAGTATTTCTCGCTCGCTCCCAAAATCACTTTCCGATTTTGAATTTTTGATAACAGCAGGCAAATTACTACCGGGATTACTAGGTAAATAGCTGTGTAAAGTTGTTGCCGAAATACCCCTTTTTTCCTCTAAAACCGAAATCTGTTCTGCAATGTTTCTGAGCTGACGTATGTTTCCTGGCCATCTGTATTTTAAGAGAAGGGCAACCGCGGCTTCATCTAATCGTATGGTTGGCATTTTATATTTTTGACTAAAATCGGAGGCGAATTTTCGAAATAGTAAATGAATATCCTCCTTGCGTTCCCGTAGTGGTGGTATATGAATTTCTACGGTGCTTAATCTATAATAAAGGTCTTCCCTGAATTTTTCTTTTTTTATAGCCTCGAACATATTCACGTTCGTTGCGGCTACAATGCGTACATCAGTTTTTTGAACTTGCGAGGACCCTACTTTTAAAAACTCTCCATTTTCCAATACACGCAACAATCGTACCTGCGTAGTTAATGGAAGTTCACCAACTTCGTCCAAAAAAATAGTTCCGCCGTCGGCTACTTCAAAATAACCGCTTCTTGTTTGGGTAGCTCCAGTAAAAGCCCCCTTTTCGTGTCCGAAAAGTTCACTATCTATAGTTCCTTCTGGTATAGCACCGCAGTTGACCGCAATATATTTTGCGTGCTTTCTGTGCGATAGGGAATGGATAATTTTAGGAATAGCTTCCTTCCCGACACCACTCTCGCCGGTAACCAGTACAGAGATATCTGTTGGGGCAACTTGCATTGCTTTTTCTAGGGCCCGGTTTAGCTTAGGGTCTTGCCCTATAATTTCAAAACGTTGTTTTATACTTTGTATGCCATCCATGCTACTGTTGTCTTATCAATAGTTTAGTGCGTTATGCTTAGTTATTGTCTGAATATCCTACCGCTTTTCCAATCAAGGTAGCGGAAGTACAGGAGTTCATCTTAACGTTAACAAAATCGCCAACTTTATACTGTTCCTTTGGGAAAACTACTACGGTACTTTGTGCGTTTCTTCCCATCCATTCGTCAGGTGATTTTTTTGAAGGTCCTTCTATCAATACCTCTTGTATCGTTCCTAAATGTTGTTCCGTTCTATATTTACAATGGCTTCGTTGTAGGGCTATTATTTCCGACAGTCTTCTTTTTTTAGTCGCTTCGGGTACATCGTCTTCCATTTTTCTGCCAGCCATGGTACCTGGCCTTTCAGAGTATAGATACATATACCCAAAGTCATATTTTACATATTCTAAAGCTTTTAAGGTGTCTTGCTGGTCTTCCTCGGTTTCAGTAGGGAAACCGGCAATGATATCTTGCGAGATACTACAATTGGGAATAATTGCTCTAATATTATCGATAAGATTAAAGTATGCTTCTATCGTATGTAGCCTATTCATGGCTTTAAGGATGCGGTTACTGCCGCTTTGCACCGGTAAATGAATATGATTGCAAATATTTTTATGTTTGGCCATGGTATGTATTACATCCAAGGTCATATCCTGAGGATTGGAGGTGGAAAACCGGATACGCATTTTTGGCTGTACCAAAGCTACCGTGTCTAATAATTTTGAAAAGTCTACGGCTGTTGCTTTTTGCATATCGCTTGCCTTTTCAAAATCTTTTTTAAGTCCGCCACCGTACCAGAGGTAGCTATCTACATTTTGTCCTAAAAGGGTGATTTCCTTAAATCCAGTATTCCATAAGTCGTTTACCTCTTGTAATATGGACTGTGGGTCTCGACTGCGTTCCCTACCTCTTGTAAAAGGTACTACGCAGAACGTACACATGTTGTCACAGCCCCTTGTAATGGATACAAATGCCGTTACGCCGTTGGTATTTAAACGAACAGGCGCAATATCTCCATAGGTTTCGTCTTTGGACAAAATTACGTTTACCGCATCCCTCCCAGAATCAACTTCCTTAATCAGGTTTGGTAAATCCTTGTATGCATCTGGCCCTACGACCATATCCACGATTTTTTCCTCGTCCAGCAGTTTGTCCTTTAATCGTTCTGCCATGCAACCAAGCACACCTACTTTTAGATGGGGCCTGGTTTTTTTAACTTTATTATATTCGGTAAGGCGTTTTCGTATGGTCTGTTCCGCTTTATCTCTAATGGAACAGGTATTTACCAGAATCAGGTCTGCTTCGTTTAATTCTTGTGTGGTGCTGAAACCATCTTCGGATAATATGGATGCTACGACTTCACTATCAGCAAAATTCATAGCACAACCATAACTTTCAATATAGAGTTTGCGTTTGTTTTTGGTATTCGTGTTTAAGGCTAAAGCCGTACCTTGTTTTACTTCGTCAATTATTTTTTCCATAGTTCAACCCAACTTATACTTATGAATAATGGGAAGTCAAAGATACCACTATATTCAAAAATATGACAAGTTGGCAGTTTATTTTAGGGTTATTTTAGGCTTTCATTTTATAAGTTTACGATTATAGAACCTAAAATAACCACCAATGAACTTAGAAACCGTTAGTCAAAAAATATCGAAAAGAGCTCCATTGGAGTTTGGTGCTATTTTTAGCGCATCCATAGCACTTTTTCAAAAGGTTTGGCTGCAAGGCTTTATCGTTTTACTACTTACTTTTGTAACCATATTGCCATTTTTTATCATGATTTACATTCCCATGATTGCTGCGGGAATTACCGACCCTGAGCTGTTACGTAGTGAGGAGCCTCCAGTTATGGTTATCGTAGGCATGGTCATATTAATGCCTGTATTCCTTGTTGGGGTAATTACTTTTGGCTTAGCCTTAAATGCAGCTTTTCTAAAAATTTGTAAACAAAATGATATTGATGAGGCCGCGAACGACGATTATTTCTACTTTTTTAAACAAGGTCGTCTGGGTAAAGTCTTTAACCTAGCTTTAGTAATGTTAGGCCTTACTTTTGTTGGGATGTTGGCTTGTGGTATTGGGATGTTTTATTTGATAGTGCCCTTTTCCTTATTTCCTGCTTTTTTGGCTTTTAATGAAGAGCTTACGGCCATGGAGATTACCAAGGCAAGTTTTACGCTTGGGAATAAAAACTGGTTGGTCATCTTTGGTTTGGTAATCATCATGGGGGTTTTGGCAGAATTTGGTATTATCCTCTGTGGTGTTGGAATTTTGTTTACCGCGATGCTCGCAAAAGTACCGGCCTATTATATATATAAATATGGAGTTGGTTTTGAGGAAGCAGCCTAACCAGGTCACCTATCTTTGGTGAAAAATATATAGTAGCAAAAGGGGATATTTACTCGTAAATACCCCCTTTTGCTACTCAGCTTTGCTCTTTAGTCTGATGATATCATTTTTATACCCTCTAAATCAACCTTCTCATTAATGACTTTGGTTTGGGTTTCAATAAGCGCATCAAGAGCGGAAATTTGCAATTGTAACTCTTGAGTAGCCTCCTTAAAAAACTGCTTTGCTTGTTGCGTAGGAGGGTAATCGCCTCTTTGCGAATCGGCCATTAAAAATGCTAGCCTATTATTAATACGTATGCCGTAATTTAGTGGGTCTTGCCTACTTTGGTTTTTAGTCATGTGAATTTTATTTTCAATACTTGAGAGCTCTGTTTCATAAGCTACAATTAGCTTCTGAAATTCTGAGTTATCCTTAGTTTTCTCATTAAGATACTTTAAATCTTTTTGAATAGTTCTTATTTTGACAATGCCTTCATTGGCCCTACTAACTTGATCTCGAACAGCAATCAGAAAATCAAACTGATCGTCATAATCCTTTTGGGAATTGGATAACCTAGGGTCTTTTACGATTTTAAATTCCTGTTCTTGGGAAACGCCATTAACTGTAAGTTTAACTTTGTAGATTCCTGGAGCAGCTTTGGGTCCAATATTGGGAGATGAATAAAAAATCATTCCATCAAAAGTCTTGAATCCTGGGTATCTCATATTCCAGACGATTCTATTTCCACCAGAAGTAACAGTTAATAGTTTTGGGGCAGTCGGATTCAATTTATTTTCTTTGGCACTACTAGAAAAACTTTGGATTAGGTTACCGTTTTTTTCTAAAATATCTAATTGTACCGTGTCCGATGCTGTAAAGCGCTTCACGTAATAGTTGATTATAACGCCGTCAGGATGGTTTTCCCCTACTAATTTGAGGTCTGGTTTTGACCAACCACTAGATTGATGCATTCTATAGGAAGCATCTGGCTTGTAAAGGTGTAAATTAGTATCTACAATATCCTTTGTCAATTGATGTAATGGCGTTAAATCATCTATAACCCAAAAACTTCTACCATGTGTAGCCACAATTAAATCGTTATCCCTAACCTGTAAATCTCGTATGGCCGTAACAGGAAGATTCAATTGAAATGGATTCCAAGATGTACCGTCATCAAATGAAACATACATTCCCCATTCTGTTCCGGCATATAGTAACCCTTTACGTTCATGATCGGTTCTAATAACCCTGGTGTAATAATTATCTTTTATTCCATTGGTAATTAGTGTCCATTTTTTACCATAATCCTCTGTTTTATATAAATAGGGTGTGTAATCTCCAAATTTATAAGATGTTGCAGCTACGTAGACAGTTCCTTTATCAAATGGACTAGGATCTATGGAATTGATCATATTTAATTTTGGAGACATGGAGAGTGGGGGGGTGACATTTTCCCATGTGGTACCGTTATCTTTAGTAACATGTATTAAACCGTCATCGCTACCTGTCCAAATAACACCTTTTTCAAGAATGGATTCTGAAATCACAAATATGTTCGAGTAAAATTCTGCACCGGTATTGTCTTGTGTAATCGGTCCTCCTGAAGAGGCGATGGTTTCAGGTAGACCTCTGGTCAAATCCGGGGAAATTGTTTTCCAGGACTGACCTTCATCTGTTGTCATGTGTAGTTGATTTGATCCAGCATATAGTACATTGGAGTTATGTCTACTAAACGAAACAGGATAGTTCCAGTTAAATCGATATTTCATTACTTCCGCACCGGAACCCGCAGGATTATCGGGCCATACATTTGTAGATCTGGCTTGTCCTGTACTATGGTCCAATCTATTCATATATCCTTTAAAAGTTCCACCATACACAATTTGGTTATTTTTTGGATCAGGAGCCAAATGTGCACTTTCTCCCCCGGCGGTTGGTTCCCAATCCCGTTCCGTAATAGAGCCCCCCGAGGACCTATGTGCTATTCGTAAGGCAGTATTATCCTGTTGAGCGCCGTAAATTCTATAAGGAAAAACACTATCAGTGGCCACGCGATAAAACTGTGCCGTAGGTTGGTTGTAGTAGGTTGTCCAGTTATTCCCTCCATCATTTGAAATTTGGGCTCCACCGTCATCTGCGATAATCATTCGACTATTGTTGTTTGGGTCTATCCACAAGTCATGATGATCGCCATGGGGTGCATTTTTTAGTATAAATGTTTTCCCACCATCTGTAGAAACACCATAGCTCACGTTCATAACAAACAATTTATCTTTGTTTTGGGTATCTGCGTAGATTCGGGTATAATACCAAGCGCGTTGGCGTAAAGCACGATTTTCATTGATTTTTTCCCAAGTTGTACCAGCATCATCTGATCTGAATAATCCTCCATCTTCTGCTTCAATCAGTGCCCATACACGATTAGAATCTACCGGAGAAACGGTTATACCAACAATACCCCAAGGAAAACCAGGTAGTCCTGTACGAGAAGAAATGTCTTTCCAAGTATCCCCGCCATCGGTACTTTTGAATAATTTACTATCCTCACCGCCGCTATCCATGCGATATCCATTTCTTTTCATTTCCCAAGTAGCTGCGTATAGTATTCTGCTGTTATTTGGGTCCATAATCAAATCACCGGCGCCTGCCTTATCACTAACATATAGTATTTTGTCCCAATTTTCCCCACCATCCTTAGAGCGAAAAACGCCTCTTGTCTCATTGGGTTTCCATAAATTTCCAATAGCTGCTACATAGATAAGATTAGGATTTTTTGGGTGAATCCTAATTCTAGAAATGTGTTCGGAATCTTTTAGACCTATAAAACTCCATGTTTCTCCCGCATCCAAGCTTTTCCATAATCCTTTTCCAGAAGATACATTTCCGCGTAGTGTTTGTTCCCCTTCGCCTACATATATTATGTTTGGGTCGGATTCTGATACTGCAAGCGCACCAATTGAGCCGCCAAAGAAGTTATCCGATATACTTTTCCAAGTGTTTCCGGCATCGCTGGTCTTCCAAACCCCTCCGCCAGCTGTACCCATATAATAGAGGTTAGGATTATTTGCTACACCAGATACGGTCCCTGATCTACCGCCCCTAAAAGGACCGATTGAGCGGTACTCCATACCATTATATAAGGAGTCCTTGTAACTTACTGTCTTTTTGCTTCGCTGCCCCCAAAGATCTTGGCATGGCTGTAAAAAAAGAAAGGAAATAAGAACTGCTAGGAATAACTTGTACATTTTTTAGGCTTTTTGATTTCGTAGTCTTAAAAGTAGAAATATTTTGGAGTCATAGGAAAACAATTACTTGATTTTTTTCTTTCTTTTTAAATTAGGGTTTATGCCTATCTTTTAGTGAATTTTTCCCGGTAAGATAAATTAACGAAATCCTAAAGTTTAATTTTTAGTATACATTTGCACTCATAAAGAATGAATGCATGGCTAAGAATTTAGTAATTGTTGAGTCCCCCGCAAAAGCAAAGACCATTGAAAAGTTTCTAGGGAAGGATTTTAAGGTAGAATCCAGTTTTGGGCATATTGCCGACTTACCATCCAAGGAATTAGGGGTAGACGTGGACAATAATTTTGAGCCTAAATACATCGTAGACAAGGACAAAGAAGCCTTGGTGAAAAAATTAAGGGATTTAGCCAAAAAAGCTGATACGATTTGGCTAGCGAGTGATGAAGATCGAGAGGGAGAGGCTATTTCTTGGCACTTGGCCGAAGAGTTGGGGCTCGATAAGAAAAAGACAAAACGTATTGTTTTCAACTCGGTTACCAAAAGCGCCATCCAAAAAGCTATTGAGAACCCAAGAGAAATAAATTATAATTTGGTAAATGCACAGCAGGCAAGGCGCGTGTTGGACCGTTTGGTAGGGTATCAATTATCTCCTGTGCTATGGAAAAAAATTAAACCAGGCCTATCTGCCGGTCGTGTACAGTCTGTTGCAGTGCGGCTTATTGTAGAGCGAGAAAGAGATATCGAAGCATTTACGCCAGAAGGCACTTTTAAAATATCTGCAGAGTTTAAAACAGGTTCTGGAAGCATATTTACTGCAAAAGTGGGTAAAAGCTTCAGTACAAAAGACGAGGCAAATACATTTTTAGAGAAAAATATAGGTGCTGCGTTTTCGGTAGGAAAGCTAGATAAAAAACCTGCCAAGAAATCGCCATCAGCACCTTTTACAACATCTACCTTGCAACAAGAGGCATCAAGAAAATTATATTTCTCGGTAGGTAGAACCATGCAAGTAGCGCAACGTTTGTATGAAGCAGGACTTATCACCTACATGAGAACCGATAGTGTAAACCTTTCTAGTGAAGCCATCAATGCTGCCAAAGAAGCTATTACTAAAAACTACGGGGAAAAATATAGTAACATAAGAAGTTTTACGGGAAAATCTAAAGGAGCTCAAGAAGCACATGAGGCCATTAGACCAACCGAAATGGGCAATCAATCCCCATCTTTGGAACGGGATCAGTCTAAATTGTACGATTTAATATGGAAAAGGACTATTGCTTCTCAAATGAGCGATGCCCAATTGGAACGTACCAATGTAAAAATACAGGCAGATAAACATGAGGTAGATTTCACGGCCAATGGGGAGGTTATAAAATTTGACGGTTTCCTTAAAGTATACATGGAAGGTGTTGATGATGAAGATGTTGCTGAGGAGCAAGAAGGGATGTTGCCAGCAATGAAAGTAGGTGAGGCATTACAAAACAATTATATTACTGCAACTGAGCGATTCTCAAGACCGCCATATCGTTTTACAGAAGCGACTTTAGTGAAAAAATTAGAAGAGCTAGGTATAGGAAGACCTTCTACCTACGCACCAACAATTTCTACTATATTAAATAGAGGTTATGTTGAAAAAGGAACCGTAGAAGGTTCCGAGAGGAAATATGCTCAACTGGTATTAGAAGCAGCAAGTATTAAAGAAAAAGAACTTTCTGAAATGGTAGGTTCTGAAAAAGGGAAGATGGTACCAACGGATATAGGTATGATCGTAACCGACTTTTTGGTCGCCAACTTTGCAACTATTTTAGATTATAATTTTACCGCCAAAGTAGAGCAGGATTTTGATGAAATTGCTTCTGGTGAGGAGGATTGGAAAAAAATGATGAAAAACTTTTATAAAGATTTTCATCCCAATGTATTGGATGTTGAGGAAAATGCGGATCGCGCCAGTGGTGAGCGTATTCTTGGAAAAGACCCCAAAAGTGGAAAACAGGTATCTGTGCGTTTAGGGAGATTTGGTCCCATGGTACAAGTGGGTACTGTAGACGATGAAGAAAAGCCTACGTTCGCGAGCTTATTGCCAGATCAGTCTCTGAATACCATAACGTACGAACAAGCGATGGACCTCTTTAAATTACCAAGGAAACTTGGAGTTTATGAAGGAGAAGAGGTAGAGGCTAACGTGGGAAGGTTTGGCCCTTATGTGAAATTTGGCAAAAAGTTCATCTCTATGGAAAAAGAGGATGATCCAATGGAAATTGTAATGGATCGCGCCATAGAACTTATCATTGCGAAACAAAAAGCCGATGCCCCTGTTGCGGAATATGAAGGCAAGGGTGTGCAAAAGGGTACTGGTAGATTTGGACCATTCATTAAATGGGACGGTATGTTTATCAATGTAAATAAAAAGTATGATTTTGATACTCTGTCACAGGAAGATATCGTAGAACTCATTGAGGTAAAAAAGCAGAAGGAGATAGATAAAGTGGTACAGAACTGGGAAGAAGAAGGTATCCGAATAGAAAAAGCACGATGGGGACGCCATAATATTATAAAGGGTAAAATAAAGGTAGAGTTGGCTAAATCTGTCGATGCTACCAAAATGACCTTGAAACAAGCTTCCGAGCTTATAGAGAAAAAGACCCCTAAGAAAAAGGCAAAAGCTAAGCCAAAAACAAAAGCAAAAGCAAAACCCAAAAAGTAACTTAATTTTGAGTTGGAAGTAATGTTGTTTTCTCTCTACTTTTATGGTTAGAAGACAAAATTTACTTTAAACCATAAAACATTCAATGGCCTTCGATTTTTTAGTTCCAGTAGAAGATAAAGTCTTAGCGCATTGCGAACTATTGCCTGCACAGGCCATTGGCAAGAATACGTACATACACACTGTAAATGACGGTCTTCCAGTACTAGCAAATGCTACCGTAGCTATTTTGGGTGTAAAAGAATCCCGAAATGCGTTTGAGAAGAAACTGGAGAAACTGGATGTTTCTGCTATTCGGTTAGAATTCTATAAGCTTTTATTGGGTAATTGGAACGCCACGATTGTAGATTTGGGCGATATAGAAGAAGGTGAATCAGTAGAGGATACCTATTTTGTTGTAAAGGAAATAGTTGCGGGGTTGTTGGAAGAAAATATCATTCCTATAATACTTGGTGCAACACAAGACATTACCTATCCTGCATATAGGGCTTTTGATGGTATCAAGGATATGATAAATTTGGTAGCCATAGACAGCCGGTTCGATTTTGGTATAGATGATGAGCTTATTTCCTCCCATTCTTATATGAGCAAAATTATTACCGACAAGCCCAATAATCTTTTTAACTTCTCCAATATAGGATATCAGAGCTATTTTAATGCCCAGGAAGAGGTTGATTTAATGGAACGTTTGTTTTTTGATGCATATAGGCTTGGTGAAATAGCCAATGACCTATCCTTAGCGGAACCTGCTTTAAGAAATGCCCATATGGTAAGTTTGGATGCACGGGCTATTCAAGCTAGTGAAATTTCTTCTTCTGCTAATTTTTCTCCTAACGGATTTACAGGCAGAGAAATTTGTGCCATATCCAGATATGCCGGAATTAGCGATAAGGTCGCTGTTTTTGGAATCTACGAAATGGAAAATAATGTGCAAGCACAGCAGCTTATAGCACAAATAATTTGGTACTTTATAGAAGGTATCAACTATAGAATTATAGAATCACCCTATTCAAAGACAGCTGATTTTACCAAGTATACCGTTCCTTCGGATGCTGAGGACCTCATTTTCTACAAAAGTCTTTTGACCCAAAGATGGTGGGTAGCCGTGCCATCAATTTTCACTTCACATACTAAAGCAAATACACCTGCGTTATTACCATGCACAGAACGGGATTATTTAGATGCTTGTAATCAAAACATTCCCGAAAGGTGGTTTAAAGCTTATAAGAAAGGCTTTAATTAATTAAAAAATAATTTTACGGGATAAAAGGCATTTATACAATAATTTATTCAATTCGTAGTTTTAGAATATAGAATAAATGAATGTATTCGCAGTTTGTAACCTTAATCGAAATTTAACCTAAAGTATGAAGAAGCTATTGTTGTCATCTATAGCGTTTGTTTTTTTACTCACAAGTTGTGGGTCTAAAACGAAAGGGGAGCTAGTCGGAGTCCAAGGAAAAAAGTGGTATCCGGAAAAGCCTTATGGTATGGAACTTATCCCTAGAGGTTCTTTTATCATGGGTAAGAGTGAGGAGGATCAGGCAAAAACCTTGAACGCTCCTACAAAAACAGTTACTGTTCGTTCCTTTTATATGGACGATACAGAAATCACGAATAGTGAATACCGGCAGTTTGTAGAGTGGGTAAAGGACTCTATCGCAAGAACCCAATTGGCTATCTTGGCAGACGGGTTAGGCTTAGGTCCGGATGACGGTGGTATTGGCGAGTACGCTTTTAAAGATGCGGACACAACCAAAGCTTCCGCCTATGATAAGTACATGCTGGACAATTATTCTGGGATGGGAGAAACTGGTTATGAAGGAAGAGCCTTAAACAAGGACATAGATTTAATATGGGATGTTTCTGACTATCCAGATGAGTATTACACTGAGATTATGGTTGACTCCATTTACTTGTCCGAAGAGGAATCTTATAACGGTCAAAGAAGTATCGACGTCACCAAACTAAAATACAAGTACAGTTGGATGGATATTGAAGCTGCTGCACGTGCCTCTAAAAAAGGTAATGGTAGTAGAAAAGATTTTATTCGTACAGAAGAATTGGAAATTTATCCAGATACTACAGTATGGATAAGGGATTTTGAGTATTCGTATAATGAGCCTATGCATAATGATTATTTCTGGCATGACGCTTACAGTGAATATCCGGTTGTGGGTATTTCATGGGCACAAGCAAAGGCTTTTTGTGAGTGGAGAACAAAGTTTAAGAACGATGACCAGAAGAGTCGTGATAAACAATTTGTAAATAAATTCAGGTTACCGACGGAAGCTGAATGGGAATATGCAGCACGAGGCGGTATCGAAAGTGGAACGTATCCATGGGGTGGGCCTTATGTGATTAGCGATACGGGTTGCTTTATGGCAAACTTTAAGCCCCAACGTGGAGATTATGCTGCGGATATGGCACTTTATACGGTAGAGGCTAAAGCTTACGAACCAAACGATTTTAATCTTTACAACATGGCAGGTAACGTATCTGAATGGACAAATTCTAGTTACGACCCAAGTGCTTACGATTATGTATCAACGATGAATCCTAACGGAGGAGATCAGTCCAATACTAGAAAAGTAATCAGGGGGGGGTCCTGGAAAGATGTTGCTTACTTCCTTCAAGTGAGTACGAGAGATTATGAGTACGCAGATTCTGCTCGTAGCTACGTAGGTTTTAGAACCGTACAGGATTATATGGGCGAAGAGGATTCAACACAATAAAGAACAAAATATTTTTTATAAATAATTTCAAATCAAATTTTTAACCAAATCTTTAGTATTAAACCTTAAATTAAATTAAATCATGGCACAGTCAAAAGCAACAAAAAAACTATTTAACATGGCCTACGGCCTAGGAGCATCAATCGTAATTATTGGTGCATTGTTTAAAATCCTTCACTGGGAATTTGG
>CAZMUV010000025.1:0-45262 GCA_964569345.1 uncultured Maribacter sp.
TATTAGTATGGGACGGCGAGCAAGCTATAAAAACATTAAACAAAGAATGTTATGATTTACATACCGGCACGGATGGTATTTCAAAACTTTGGCCGGATGTTGATGTGGTTTTAAAACTTCCTTTACAAAAAGAGTAGTTTTCGTCATTCCGAGGTACAAAGAATACTAATTAAAAAAAGCTAGAAATACCGTAAAGCAGTAAACATCAAAATGACAATGCCCCCAAACCAAACCTATTTATATGGACCTAACAAAATGTTGGAATTAAAGGACTGTCAAATCAGCAGATAGAAAAGTCAAGAGATAGGTCCGGGGATAACGAAATGAGGGGCAAAAAGAGAAACAACTTTTTAGAGGCCTAAGTTGTTGTCTAAATAATTGTCTAATTTTTTTGTCAGTTCATTCATTTTAATGATTTAATTTAATTAGTGGCAACAGTTTTTGGAATGGTGGTTATTATTTGATTTCATCTAAGAGCCATTTAATTTCGTTTTTTATGTGTTAAACGGTCAGATTAATCCGATGGTTGTCCACAATTTTTAACCATCTTCTTTGTCGGTATTCATAAAATGACTTTGCCCAGAAAGTAACTATCGATGTCAACCCACTAGCGTAAATAACTATTTCATCCTCATACTCAATATGGTCTTCATCGATTTTTGTCATTGAGATTTTATGGTTCCAGACCTATGCCATACTATCCTTCTCTTTGGTTTGTAAAATATGATTATCCGAATCAACCTTATCAAAATAAAGCGTGTGTATTCCTCCAAAAGGAATAAAGCCATAAGCCAGCATTCTTATTCCAAGGGTTTTTCCCTCTTCACAAAAGAGGGAAAAACTACTATTTAAAGGCTTGAATTTCAGTTTTCCTTTCGTGATAAATTCTAGCAATTCAGGAGTTTGCACCTTAGCCCAAGCCAATTCAATATTAATTGGAAATCTTGAGTTTACCGTAAGTTTTTTAGCCGTAACAACCCTTCCCTTATATTCTACTTCCGTTTTTTCTATTTTTGATGCCATATCTATTCTTTAAAATTCTACTATTGCCTAAACACTTTATTCTTCCTTGTTGCCTTTTAGCTATATTCAGTTCGTATTCTTAAAATGCTTTAGAAGTAAAATATGATACACATAAAACATAAGTATTCAAAAGTGTTGCATTTCGTTGAGCAGATAAGAATCCAGAAGCCTGAAATTGTTAAAATGATAGATTTAAGTATTATTTATATCTCAACAACCGCAATGCATTCACAACCACTAGCAAGGTAGATCCTTCGTGCCCCACAACAGCAGGTCCAATTTCAACCATGCCCATAAGAGTCAATGGAACAAGAATCGCAACCATCCCCAAACTGATAATTAAATTTTGTTTAATAATTCGTTTTGCTTTTCTACTTAATCCAATTGCAAATGGAAGATTATCCAATTTATCAGCCATTAAAGCGATGTCAGCAGTTTCAAGAGCAACATCTGAACCTGCTGCTCCCATAGCAATACCTACTGTACTTTTGGCCATAGCTGGAGCATCATTAACTCCATCTCCGACCATTGCTACATTGCCTAATTCTTGTTTTAATTTTTCAATGGCACTTACTTTTTCTTCAGGAAGAAGACTGCCCAATGGGTCGGTAATGCCTATGGTCTTTGCAATGGCATCTGCTACTTTTTGATTATCCCCAGTAAGCATAATCATTCTTTTAATCCCTATTTTTTTCAAAGCAGCGAGTGTCGCCATTGCTTCGGGACGTGCAACATCCATAACTGAAATGATCCCTAAGTATTCTGCGTCTTGATGAATAATCATGGCAGTATGTCCTTCTGATTCAAGTACTGACATCTTTTGGTCGATTTCGTCAGGGACTTTTTTGCCCGTTAATTCTTGAAAAAGTCTACGATTGCCAACATGAATTATGGTGTCTTCCCAAGTAGCTCTAATCCCTCTTGCTATTAAGGCTTCTAAATTTTCAGCTTCGGAAATTTTCATTTCCCCTAATTCTTTTTTTCCTCCTTCTACAATGGCTGCTGCCAAGGGATGGTCGCTCAATCCTTCTACAGCGACCGCGACTTTTAAAAGATGTTCTTTTGACGTTATTCCAAAAGGTATAGCATTGGTTAACTTAGGTTTGCCTTCCGTAAGTGTGCCTGTTTTATCAAACGCAATGGCAGTAATTCCACCCAAATCTTCTAATGGTCTTCCTCCTTTTATCAATACACCTTGACGAGCTGCTCTTGCTATCCCAGCCAAAACTGCACTCGGTGTAGAGATTGCTAAAGCACATGGCGAGGCAGCAATTAAGACAGACATAGCTCGATAAAAACTTTGTGGAAAAGTCTCGTCAATAACTAGGAAAGCAAATAATAAGCAAACGACTCCTATCAAAACTATGGGGACATAGTACTTCTCAAATTTATCGGTCAAGTGTTGCGTTGGTGATTTTTGAGTTTCAGCCTCTTTGACTAAGGTAATTAATCTAGAAAGCGTACTATCTTTTGCCAGCTTTAACACTTTCACCTCTAAGACACCACTACCATTTATCGTACCTGCGAATACTCGATGTTCACCGGGTAATTTATTTACATCATTTTCCTCTTGCCATTGGAGACTTGGACGCTTATCAACAGGAATACTTTCGCCTGTGATAGGTGCTTGATTAACTGCACTTGTTCCTTTAGAAACGACACCATCAGCTGAAATTTTGGAATTAGGTTTGATAACTATGATATCCCCTAAAATTAATTTCTCAACTCCTATTTCAATTAATTCTCCATCTCGTTTCACTAATGCCAATGGTGGTGTCAAATCAGAAAGTGCCGCAATAGATTTCCTTGCGCGTTTCATTGCATAGTGCTCCAAAGCATGGCCTAAACTAAATAAGAAAAGTAATAAAGCTCCTTCGCCCCATTTCCCCAAAGCGCATGCACCTACTGCAGCGAAAAGCATCAAAAAGTCTATTTCGAATTTACCACGAATAATATCTTTACCTGCTGTTATGAAAGTAAAAAATCCGCCAAGTATTACACCGCATATAAAAAGAATCATCGGCAGCAATTCTGGGACAGTATTTACAAAAGAAAAAACTACTCCTAATCCCCAAAATATGCCACTTCCAATAGCAAAATAGAGTTCCGTATTTTCACCTAAAAAATTTAGATATACCGGAATATGATGATTATGAAGATGATCTTCTTCGGTCCTATCTTCTTTTCCATTTTGAATCTCAATAATTTTCAAACCTGATTTCTCAATAGAGGAAATAACTTCTGAATAAATCATTAAATTAGAATCCCATTCTACTTCCAACATTCCTGCTGAGGAAGCCGAAACTCTAGCTATTCCATTTCTTTTACGCAAAACCTGTTCAACTCTTCTTGCATGACGCGGATGTCTAATCCCTTCTACCTCTGCTAAAAGGTGTTTGTAGCGATCTGTTAACTGAGCGCCACTTTGCATCGCAATTTGTTTGACCTTTTTTATTGAGATTATCTCAGGATTATAATGAATACAAACTTCTGATGGTTTTGCCTCATTGACATGAACCTTGTCAATTCCTTTTTCGGCTTCAAGGTCGTTGACCAATTTTTGAATACAATGGTCCTTTTCATCTATCGCTTCAGGAAGTAAAACAGGTATTTCGATTTGTAATTTCTTCATATACTAATGGTAATTATTTTTAAGTAATTCCTTTTTTACTTTATCCTTTTATTTAATAGTCCGTTGTATTGAGGAATAACCTTCTCGCATCTCATTGAATACCTCATCATAATTAAATATCATATGTAGCGTCAATAATCTCTTGAATTTTGCATCACTAAGTAATACTTTATTAACTGTATTGAAATAATGTTTTGGAAACACTTCTGCAATGATACCTTGCTAGTATATCGACAGCCCTTAACAAAGCCACAATTAAGGTCGTTTTGTATTACATTGACCAATATATTCTTTCAACACATCAGAAGTTTTTTGAAGGTTGTGCGTAAACGTATAGGGAATATCATCTCGTACATAATTATAAATACCTTTAACTTTTTCCATTTCCGATCTACTATTCTTGGTAAGTCCCAAGGCTTTTTGTTGTACAATGGGAGTATTAAAATCGACCAAATTGGTTGGTTCTAAATATTTTTTGGAAATCACTATGGTGTCCATAACCCAGGATTACATTAGTTTATTGATATATCACAAGGCAAAGTACGAATGTAATTATGCTTAGGAAATGATATATATCAACCCTTAGAATGTCCTGTGAAAAAGTATTGAAGAGAATGGATAAGTCCTAAAAAACTTTTGTTTTACAGAAGTTTTTAAAAACAAAATTTCGACAATCCTCAAGAGCTACGCTTCAATGCAGTTTAGGTATTGCTTATAAAAGTATCAGTATTTGATTTGACTCCATAATATTTATCAAATACTATACATGCTGTCAAATCACCAGTTACATTAACTGCTGTTCTAAACATACCCAAAATACGGTCTATGCCAATAATAATGATTAGACCATCGATAGGAATACCTACACTTTGTAATACGGATGCAAGAACAATAACTCCACCTCCAGGAATTGCCGGCGTTCCTATGGAAGCAGCTACTACAGTAAAAGTGATTAATATTAAGTTTATAATGGACAATTCAATGCCATAGGCCTGTGCCATAAACAAAGTCGTAACACATTGAAATAATGCAGTACCATCCATATTAATTGTAGCCCCAACCGGAATAACAAAATCACTAATATTCGAGGAAACTCCTAATTTTTCATCTGCTGTTTTCATAGATATGGGCATAACGGCTGCTGAGCTTGCAGTCGAAAAAGCCAATAGTTGTGGTTCTCGTATCGCTCTTAAAAACTTCAGGGGATTTTTCTTTACGACAAGTGCCACCAGTACCAAATAGAATATCATCAATAATAGTAAACCGAAGATAACTACGATTATATAGTAACCCAAGCCAAGGAATATTTTAACACCAGTTCTAGACAACAAAGCTGCCATTAAACCAAATACGGCATAAGGTACAAGCATCATTGCCCATGATACTACGATCATACAAATTTTCTGAACAGCTTCTGTAAAACGAATAATAGGTGCGGCCGTTTCCTTACGAAGTTGAGTAATCGCCACCCCTATAATTACTGTGAAAATGACAACACCCAACATTTCTCCTGTCAAAATGGATTCTAGTGGATTATTAGGTATAAGATTTGAAATAGCGGATGGTATGCTCTCTATAAGGTTTGGTGGTTCAGAGGAAACCGGTTCTTTTTCACCACTATTTGGAAATCCGCCAAGCGTAAAAATATAATGGCCGGGTTTCATAACAAGAGTTACTGCCAGACCAATGATGATGGAAATAGCTGTTGTAAAAATGAAATATAGTAACAACCTTAGACCAAAGGATTTAAGGTTCTCTGATGTGTTACTTACTATTCCCGAAATAATTGATGCAAATATCAATGGAATCATAATCATTTGAACTAACCTCATAAATAATTGACCTGGTAAGTCAAGCCAATTGGCTAACCATAAACCAAAATTCTCTGAAACCAGCCCTGTTGACGAATTAAGGAGAACTCCCACTCCCGCCCCTAAAACCAACCCAATGATTACCTTAAGCCATAATCGGCCTTTAATTAGGCGTTCTAAATGAACTGACAAATTATTAAGAGGTCTGATTTCTAGCATGGCTTAGTTAAAGGATTTTTTGGTAATACGCTCAATAAGTATATTATACAAACATAATGTCGGCATTATTTTTCATCCATATAATTTGATAATTGCAGGTAGTAATTGTTCCTCAGCGATAAATGGTAGTAGAAAAGTATCTTGGGCAATTCTATCTTTTATTTGATTGATTATCTCAATCTCTGCTTGAGCTCTTTTTACCAATATAGAATCGCTTAGATTTTTCAATATAGAGAGCGATTGATTGATTACCCATGAATGGGGTTCAATACCAGCTCTCTTCAGGTCGCTTTGAAGATCTTCGGCTTCTCTCATCGGAGTCGTTTCAGGTAAAGCTACTAATACAATTTTTGCAAAATCTTCATCTTGTAAACTCATATATGGCGTGGTAATTCTACTTGGATCCACATTGGTAGTCTTCATCACTTCTTTATGATAACTCCCGGTAGTGTCAAGCAGTAAAAGGGTATGTCCTGTTGGGGCAGTATCCATAACAACATATTGGTGTTTTGCTTTATGTATGGCTTTAGAAAAAGCGTTAAAGACCGCAACCTCTTCGCTGCAAGGCGATTTCAAATCTTCAATTAGCAAATTTCGCTCTTCAAGGTCCAATCCTTTACCTTTCTGCTTTAAAACTTTATCCATATAAATTCTTGTTTCGGCCTTTGGGTCAATTCTCTCCACTACCAAATTCTCAGGAATTTTGTCTAATTGATTGATGAAATCATTCACATGGGCTGCTGGATCTGTTGTGGTTAATAATACCTTATGTCCTCTTTTAGCAAGAAGTGTAGCGATTGACGCAGCCACTATAGTTTTTCCAACGCCACCTTTGCCCATGGTCATAATCAATCCTTTGCCACTAGAATTTTCTAGTTCATCAACCAATGATTTTATTGTTTTGTTTATACTAGATGTTGGCTTACTCAGGTTTGTTTCAGACTTAATTATTTCTTCTTGCAATTTTTTATCGAAGACAGATTTGAGCTTTTCTATACCAAGTAAATTGTATGGAAGCAAGGGGTAATATATTCTTTCCATAGTTTGGAGAACAGTTGGTAAATTCTTCAAGTTATGTTGGGCAATAGATTGCATTTTTTTAGCGAGCGAATCGGTTTCATCCAAGGCAGAGAATACGCCATTAATGGATAATTGTTGATTTAAAAAGCCAAGTTCCTTTAGTTCTTTACTGGTTCTTGCAGCTTCTTTTAAGGAAGCGTTGTCGGTCCTTGCAACTAAATGGAAAACGGTCTTCTTTGGGTCTCGCAAACTCTCAATAACTCGTTTATATCTTTCCTTACTGCTCTTGAGTGCTGAAGATGGGCCTATACAAGATGCCCCTTGTGGGTTTTTTTCCAAAAACGAATCCCATGCCGCTGGCAATTCTAGCAATCGAATCGTATGTCCTGTTGGAGCAGTATCAAAAATTACAATATCAATATCTTCTACCTCTCCTTCGCCTGTTATGAATCTAGAAAATTCATCAAAGGAAGCGATTTCTGTGGTGCATGCACCTGATAATCCTTCTTCAATTTTATTTAATTCTTGCTGGTTGGTGGTTTTTTTCAATGGTTTCAGAACTCTACTTCTATATTCCTGTGCAGATTTCTCTGGATCAAGGTTAACCATAAAAAGATTAGGTACTTTATTATGCTGTTTTATAGTATCTCCAATTTCGAAATCAAGAACATCTTTTAAATTTGAAGCTGGATCAGTACATATTAATAATACTTTTTTTCCTTCTTCGGCTAGTTTTACGGCCATAGCGCAAGCCAAGGTCGTTTTTCCAACACCGCCTTTACCTGTATAAAAGAGAAATTTTGGTTCTGTGCTTTGATTCATAAGTTTAGCTTATTAGTCAAGGTAAGCTATATCAATATAAGTCTGATTCAAATGACGAATATCATATGTATTAAGACTATTCTGAGCATATAAAATAAAATAAAAAAGATTATTTGATCTACAGCTTTTTCCCAAAGGCCAAATCTCCTGCATCTCCAATTCCTAGTAGGATATAACCTTTCGTATTCAACTCGAGATTGATAGCGGCAATCCACAAATGGGTGTTTTCTGGAAAGACTTTTTTTACGTAATCAATTCCATTTTTTGAGCCTATCACTGAAATAACATTTATTTGCTTGGGCTTACCATTTTCCTTTAGCGCCTTCAGTACATTTTTTAGGGTTTTACCGGTCGCCAAAATCGGGTCAGTCAAGACCAGTATCTTATTCTCTAAATTAGGTACAGCAAAATAGTTCACGATGACCTCGAAGGCATCCTCATTGCCAATATGTTGGAGGAATGCAGAGAAAAAAGCATTCTCAGCACCATAAAAATAATTTAAGCGTCCCTGATGCAAAGGGAGTCCCGCTCTTAAAACAGAACAAAGAACGTGCTCATCTTTTGGCAACAACATTTCTTTGGTTCCTAAGGGAGTTTGTATCGTTTTGGCCCTGTAATTCAAATCTTACTTAGCTCATAGCTTAAAATCTCGCCAATACGCTCTATATTCCTCCGTAATCGCGAAGCAGGCCGCCTTATTAATTTTGGTGGATGATGACCTGTCAAAAATGGTGGAAACGGAGCAGGGCGTAATACAATTCTTGATTTTTAATTGAGATTATACAACTATGTTTTGCAGTTTTGTAAAACCTTCTTTTTAAGACTCTTTCCAAAAACGAGGTTTAAACGATTTTTATATACTTGGCGCCTATCTTTTCTTAGTTTCAATGGAACTAAGTTGTTAGCAGCATTAAGATAAGTGAAGTAATAAACAAGGCCAATGCTTCAACTCAATCAAAAAACAAAAAATATGTCAGACCTTCCATTTTTATGCCATCCAAGCAAAGTGTTATTTGACAAGATAGTATATTACCCATAGCTATTTATGGAAACCTTTAGTACATACCTTATGTAAGTTGGCTATAAAAAACATTTTAAAATTCCTATAATAATCTATATTTGATGGCGTTAGAACAGTTCATAGAAAGGTTATGCGAATAGGTATTATAATTGGAAGAATTGGTGGTGTAGACGGAGTGGCACTTGAAACAGAGAAATGGATAGCTGTATTAAAACAGCTTGGTCATGAAGTGTTTATGATCTCTGGGGAATTTGAATTCTGGAAAATGGATCAGCGCTACCATGTTCATTTCCCACTACTTTCATTTTTCTCTCCCGCAGTAAAATGGGAACAACGGAAGGCTTTTTATGAACCGGATAAAGACCCCGGCCCAATAATTGATCATGTTGAAGATGTCTCTAATATGATATCGGACAAACTACACAATTGGGTACAAGTCCATAAGATTGAAGTCCTCCTTTCTGAAAATGCTTCAGCACTCCCAAGTCATTTGGCTATGGGGGTCGCCATTAAGAAACTGGTTCAAAATACAGGCTTGCCCATTGTAACTCATGACCATGATTTTCATTGGGAAAGAGGTACCCGTTATATTTCTGTACATGACGAGGTCAATACGCTTATAAATGACACATTCCCTTTACTCTTACCCAATGTACGACATGCCGTGATTAATACTTTTGGGATAGAAACCTTTCGAGACAAATTCAATCTGGAGGCCACAATGGTTCCAAATGTAATGGACTTTAATCGCGATTATGGAATTCCTAATAACGACAATCGCTACTTTCTCAAAAATCTTGGTGTGGAAGAAGATGAGATTGCTTTGTTGCAGGTAACACGAATTGTGCGAAGAAAAGGGATAGAAGCAGCCGTTTCATTAATTGAAAAATTGAATGACAAAAAGGTAAAGCTTATCATTACAGGAAATGATAATGACGATCAGAATAGCGAATATTATAATGAAATCGTAGATCAAATTCACGATCTAAATCTCACCAAGCAGGTAATCTTCGCATCACGTATGGTGCGCGACCACAAAGATCTTTCTGATGTTTATGCACATGGCAGGGCCTGTACTTATTTCAGCACATATGAAGGCTTTGGAAACGCCTTTGTAGAAGCTGTACTGGCTAAAAAACCAATCTTTGTAAACAACTACAAGCCCGTTTATATGCAGGATATTGGGAGTAAGGGTTTTAAAACAGTAATGCTGGAAGACAACCACTTAACCAATGATAAAGTCCAGCTTATGACAGATATCATATATAACGAGAAACTTTGTGCCGATATTGGAGAATATAACCATGCCTTGGGTAAGAAGTATTTTTCATTTGATGTGCTAGCAGAGAAATTAAACGACTTGTTTAGTTTTTGAATCTTTAAATCCAGGCCAAAAAAATACCTATGGCCAAAATCGACGATATATTAGGTGAGCTAAGAGAACAAAAAATCCAAACTTGGTTTGATCTGGGATTATTTATTGATCGAGTTAAAGAACGGACCTCAGCAACTGCTTTTACAGATGATTTTACCGCCTTTGGTAACCAGATAGAAACTGGTGGAATTGCGTTTATTACGTTTTATTTTGCCATCGACGGAATTACCGTAGAAACTGAAAAGTATGCTAAAACCTTCAAAAATATCTTCCCAAACATTCCTATTCATTATATCGCGGGAGAGATTAAACCTGAAGCTGATGAATTAATTCATAAAGATGCCTTTAAGAAAGTGATCAAAGAAATGGACGGCTTTGATAACTGGCCATTATACGATGATTTCTTCAAAATTAAGATGGAAAGGGGCAGTACCGCGTATAATGATCTTATTTTGAAATTCTGGGATGAGGTATTGGTGTTGATGGAAAAATTGGGTAGGTACATTGAAGAGAATACTATTTCTTTGCTGTACCCTATTAATGTCTGCTCTAATCCGGGAAACGTTTCTTTAGCGCTGGCTACTGTATTAATTTCTGAGTACCTGGGCATCCCTGTGATGAATAATAATCATGATTTTTATTGGGAGGGCGGCAATAGAGAGGTTGTAATAAAAAAGAAAGGCTTAAAAAAAGGTCCCCGGGATTTCTTCTTTCATAATGCCCATGTTGGTGAATTCTTTTCAGTAATCGATATGATCTATCCTTGGGAAAGTCGATCATGGTTGAGTGTGAACATTAATAGGTTACAACACACGCATCTCGTAAATATAAAGGGCCACAATCCTGCAAATTCAGCAATGATAGGAACCGCTGTGGACCTTAAACCGGGGCAAATTAGTAGACGAGATATCATAAAAGCATTGATGCAAATGGCGTCTATTTTTTCCAATCACAAAGACACCATAACGGTTCATAAGGTTGCAAATCACATCAAAAGCGAACGTTCGCTAAAGCCTATACTTTTAGGATACAAAAAATTAAAGAATTTTAATTTTGCAAATAATAACATCGTCTTTTTGCAGCCTACAAGAATAATAAGCAGAAAGTCGATTGAGCTCAATTTTCTATTGGTCAAACAGTTATTTACCAATGCGGACTTCACAAAGAAATTTCAGGACAATCCTCAACTAACCCTTTCCCTATTGGTCTCTGGTCCTATTCCTCATGGTCAGAGAAACTATTACGAACATCTGTTACAAGATTTTAAGGATTTTCTTGAAGAAATTGCCGTTGAAATAAGATCTAGAGTTCTTTTAGGATTTTTTTTTAGTGAATTTGATAAGCACGAGTTCAAAAAAAACTATAAGAAGCCCCTTGATATTGAACAACTATACGAAGTTGCCTCCCTCATACTTTTGCCAAGCCAGACCGAAGGCAGAGGGCTTCCGATTATAGAAGCTGCAGCATGCGGAACCCCGATATTTTGCAAACAATATGAACCCAGAGCGGTTTATGAACAGGTAATTGGCTATCATCTGGACGAATCACAGCGGTTGAAGGTACTAGAATTTAAAGGGTATACGATTCCCAAAAAACTGATTGCGGAAATAAGTGATCATGTTTTTTATCCTCAAAACAGTATGGAGGATCTAGTACATAATAGAAATGTTATCAAAAAACGTTACAGCCTTGAGGCCTTGCAAAGAAATATGGAATCTCTCCTTAGAAGGCTACATTCGCAATTGAAAGCTATTTCTGATGAAGACAATAGCCGGGTCGTTAAACTTCTAAAAAAATATAATAAAATTGTCAATTTTGAAAACGAAGATTTAAAAGAGATACTAAATAAAAACACCCGACATTTTCTACCTGGTTATGGCCGTTTATCCTTTATGATTTACTTAAAATCTTTAATCGACCCAAGTTTCTTCAGAGTTGAAGAACAATTGGTTAAAGGAAGGGTGATGAAATATGCTCGAATGATGGAAAACGATCTACCTGATTTGCACAATACCGATTTGTCCAAGGTTCATGACTATTATAACGCAATTGAAGATATTTTTAAGTGCGTAGAAGGTGAAAGTCTTTTACGGCACGACCATTCTTTAGCCTATAGGCATCGAAATAAAAAGTTGTATACCTATCAGCAATTTACGTATCAAGAACTAACCGGTTTGGTAAATATGATCTACAACGATGTTTTTAGCCCCGTTAAGCGAACAGATCAAACTTTAGCGCCCCAATTTTTCTCCGATTGGGAACTGGCTTTATTTCAATTGACCAACAGTAAATTTTTGGGAATAGACAATCGGAAAATGCTTACCGAAAAGCTAAAAATTAACGTCCCAAAAGGGTATTTCCCAGGAAGGTATATTAAGCATGAATTGGAATACTTTGTATTGCAACCCATAAGGGCCCAATTAAAACTTACCATAGAAGAAGAACTTACAGCTGATATTCTGAAGACCCGAGGACAGCAACTACAGAAAGTATACATCTTCATTCCGGAACCCAGAATAACAAAATGGTTCTCAAGCGCCAATATCATAGAGTATTTTGAGCAGGAAAATGAACCGGAACTAAGTATTCTTTATAAGACTGGAGCGATTGAAATAATAGAAACCGAACAATGGAGCGAAGGAGTACATTTTCCACAAATGGGCCCCAAAGCCATTAAAATACTGAGAAATATCAAAGAATCTGACGGTTTTTTGATTACCAGTAGTGAAGAGGCCGCTATGATGACGGATATTATCGAGATTGATCATTTCCACATTGGAAAGGCAAGAGATAAAATGACCGCTAAAATTATGGGCATTCCAAAGGACAGCGGTTTTATACAATTCGTTCCGGCAGGTGTACGAACGAACTTGGCTTATCCTACTCCAATTCAGACCTCCAAGGACTTTGACAATGCCCTGAAAAGCGAACGTTACAGTGAGCTAAAAAAGAAAATTGGAGAGAAAAAATTACTGAATATAATTTCTAAGGATGCTATAGAAAACGGAACCCCCATTAATGCGCTTCTTTTAAAATTGGAGCAAGAACTAACTGGAAATAAAAGCGTTGAAAGCGTAAAATCCTCTTTTGCCGGAGGTGTTTACGAAGATGGACTACCCTGGAGTGGTGTTGTAGCAGAAATTGATACGAAAAAGCATGCTTGGAAATTTGCAGCTCACCTAGCAAATAAAAAACCAAAGAATGTTCCCGGACTTATCAAAGAATACAAAAAGAAAAGTCAGAACAAGAACAAGATAGAACTCGCCTGGAATGGAGGTTATATCCTAAACCCAGAATTGGTTGGAAAACTCGGATTACCAGAAACCTATATTGGTTCGCCCTTAGGACTGCTAATTATGGACGCTAAAGTATTTTGTCCCCCGCTTTTCAATAAACCTGCATTTATTATTTATAAAGATGGCACCATAGATATACGAAAAGTTAATTCCAGCTCGGGTTTCAACATAAAGGGAGCGAGGGAGGAAATGGTCTTTACCCGTGACAACTATAACAAACATAGTTCCTCTGAAACCTGTTATTATGATTTGTTGTATCCCCAGGATGAAATAAAAGGGAATGGAAATTTTATCATTAGAATAGCCGGAAATACGGTTAAGGAAATAATACCGACAAAGGCTAATGAGAATGTGAGTATTATTCCGGTGGGCATCACTTTATCGATTCCTGCAAAATTATTTTCGAAAACACTATTCAGGGAAGACAAAGCCTTACATATTGATCTTTTAGAGCCTGAAAAAGACCCATACCGCTGGAAGGATATCTCCTATGCTATTGAAGCTGGTCCCTTATTGATAGATAATGGTTCACTTGCGGTGAGCATGGATACAGAAGGTTGGACGACTTCTAACTCCATTAAAACGCAGGCTGCACGATTAGATTTTACTGACATGCGGGGACCTAAGATTGCCGTGGGTATTACTAAAAAAGGAAAACTCATGGTACTCATGGTAAATGGTAGAATTAGAGAATCTGTTGGGGCAACCCATTTTGACATGGCCGACATTCTGTTAAAGTACGGCATGCAGAAGGCCATGGGCTTTGACCCGGGCGGCAGCAGTACGCTTGTAGTAGATGGTAAAATCATGAACATTTCGCCTTATAATAAAAAATACGAAGAAGACATTTATTCCCTTCCCCCGGAACCACGCTTTGTTGCCAATGCTGTTATGGGATATATTGAAAATAAGACTTGAGGATAGACAAGAAAAATTTAAGGAATGCTGGCAGACTCACCTATTGCTTTCAAAAGCAAGGTCACATACAACATCCGTTTTATGAGATGATTGTTTACGGAAGATGAAACATCCACTGGAAGTGTGTCTTTTCTGGTCTCTTTAATTAAACGTTCATGGGACTGCGCTACTAGCTATGAAAATCAAAGTAGTATACTATTTTACTTAAAGCTTCTCTCCAAAAGCCAAATCTCCAGCATCGCCAATACCAGGAAGAATGTAACCTTTATTGTTAAGCTTTTCATCAATGGCAGCAATCCACAAATGGGTGTTTTCCGGGAACACTTTTCTGATATGTTCGATACCTGTCTGAGAACCAATTACTGAAAGGATATGTATCTGCTTCGGTTCACCATGACCTTTTAATACGTTCAGTACATTTTCCAATGTTTTACCTGTGGCCAACATAGGATCTGTCAACACTAAGGTCTTACCATCTAAAGAGGGTGCTGCAAAATAGTTTACGATAACTTCAAAAGCATCTTCATCTCCCCGATGATGGCGATAAGCTGAAATAAAGGCATTTTCAGCTCCGTCAAAATAGTTCAGCATCCCTTGATGCAAAGGTAATCCCGCTCTTAACACAGAACAGAGTACCAACTTGTCCTCAGGTAGGGACATTTCTTTGCTGCCGAAGGGAGTTTTTACCGTTTTGCCTTGATAATTTAGTACTTTGCTAAGCTCATAGCTTAAAATCTCACCGATGCGCTCGATATTTCTACGAAAGCGCATAGCATCTTTTTGGATTTCTACATCCCTTATTTCTGAAATGAACTGATTTAAAAGTGAGTTTTCTTCCTCAAAATGATGAATAATCATATATGCTGCAATTTGAATTAAAGATATGCCTTTTGCATTAAAATAATAGGCTAATAGAAGTGGACGATGATTCGTGTCTTTCGTGGCAACAGTTAGTCTTTTGTAGTTTTTAAAAGAATAAATTCACTGATATTATTGGTATCGATAGCACCCACCAATTGGTCATCCTGGGTTACCGGAAAGAAATTTTTCTTTTCTTTAGCAACCAGTTCTAACACATTTATGATTTCTAAATCCATATGAACGGTTTTGTGCGAACTATCCATAATTTCCTTAAGCAACAGGGAGGGATTGCCTGCATTTATAATAATATCTTTTTGGTAAAGCACCCCTACGATTTTGTTGTCATCGGTTACTACAAAATCCTTTTCAGACCCAGAAAGCAAGGTATCTATTGCCTTTTGCACCGTATCTTCTGGGTGTAATCGTGTAATATATTTTAACATAGCTTCCTTTACCGTATGACCATCCAACAGGGAATGTTGTTGTACCATTTGGTTTTCCCCATAGGCACTTACAAAAATGAACAAAGCAATCAATATTAGGAAAGGATTATAAAGCACACCCAAAAGAAAAAAGAAAACTGCCATCAACTGCCCAAGTCTTGTGGCTATGGATGTAGCCTTAGCCCTATCCATTTTCAATGCCAAAAAAGCTCTAAATACCCTACCACCATCCATAGGAAAAGCAGGAATAAGATTGAACAATACCAACATCACATTTGCTGCAAAAAGGTAAAAAAGAAAAGTCTCCAAACTGAGTGTGTTCAGTGATTCCAAAATTTTTACAGGCTCTGTACCGAAATAGCTTTTAACCGGAACTATAAAGTATAAAACCAAGGCGATAATAACATTCACAGCGGGTCCTGCAAGAGCTACCGCTATTTCCTGCAGCGGTTTCTCTGGTAATTTTTCCATCGTGGCCATACCACCAATAGGAAGTAAGGTAATTTTCTTTGTGATAATACGGAATCTTTTTGCAGTGAGTGCGTGACCTAACTCATGCAGCACTACACAAACGAACAATAGCAATAGAAGTGCAATACTGAACAAAGTCGACGATAGGTTACCGCCTCTTTGCAATTCAGCGATAACAACCCAAACTAATAAAAGTGTAAATGTCCAATGTACTTCGATTTTGATTCCTGAAACGCTTCCCAATTTTAAAATACCTTTCATTCTTAATATAATTTTAGGTGAAGGTATTTTAGAAGACTTTTTTCAACAATGACTTTGGTCATTTGTGACCTCTGGCTTTAAGGTTATATTTAGATTGTCCTATAACCCCAGTCTGTCTGTCAAAAAAAAGGCTAACTCCTAGTCGATTCAAAATATTAAAAATCTATAGCCATGAAAATATCATTATTATTTATTATTGTTTTAGTGCTGTTTCTATTTGCCGGAATACGTGTTGTGTTCGAATATAAAAGAGCCTTGAAGTTTCGTTTTGGGAAGTACGTAAAAATTTTGCAACCTGGCCTTAGGTGGATTATCCCTTTTGTAGAGACCATTCAAAAGGTAGATATACGTGTAATCACCACGAACATAGTTTCTCAAGAAGTGATGACCGAAGATAATGTACCCTGTAGTATTGATGGGGTCGTTTTTTTTAAGATAAGCGACCCTGAAAAGGCCGTTCTTGAAGTGGAAGAATTCTCCTTTGCGATTACCCAACTTTCTCAGGCAGCGCTTAGGGATGTTTGTGGCAAAGTGGAATTGGACACCATTCTCTCCAAAAGAGAAGAAATGGGTAAGAATATCAAAAATATCGTGGAGACTGAAACCCATCGCTGGGGTATTGAAATCATTGATGTGAAGATAAAGGACATTCAACTGCCTGAAAATATGAGAAGAATGATGGCCAACCAAGCCGAGGCAGAACGTTCAAGAAGAGCGAGGATTATTCTAGCAGAAGCGGAGGAACAAGCTGCAGGGAAGCTTTTAGCGGCAGGTTTACAAATAGATAAGTCGCCCTCTGCCATAAAGTTAAGGCTCTATCAAACCTTGTCGAATATCGCCGCTGAAAAAAATTCTACCATTCTTTTTCCATTCCCCGAAGAAGTATTGCCAAGAGGTAAAAAAGACTAAAAGTAATTTGATACAAGACCTGCACTTTTTCCCTAAGGTTCGTTTATGAATTTTCAGTTCACTGATTTAAATCATTCCTCACGTTTAGAAAGGGGTCTATCTTCCGAGCCAAAGCTATAATAGTATAAAACACTAGCACATGAAAACTTCAACTCATACTAATATTTGCGAAAGTTGTGGAATGCCAATGCATAAACTGTCCGATTTTGGCACCAATAAAGACCAAACCGTAAATACGGAATACTGTCATTTCTGTTACCTAAAAGGAAAATTCGTAGACCATGGAATTTCCTTGGAAGAAAAGATTGAAAAGAATATTGATATAGCCCATAAAATGGGTATGACCATAGAAGAAGCTACGATTATGGCACATAGTAAGCTACCTACTCTTAAAAGATGGAAGGGTTTGAAGCCGGTGGAGTGAAAGTTGGAACCTAGGCTTAAATACTATTTGAATTCATTTCCATATTTAAGTAAAATTGCCATTTGCCCAGCATGATGATTGGTATGTGACACAATTCGCCCAAATGCTTCCGCTTTGGTCTTCGTTCCAAATTCTTTGGTAGTTATTGTAGTTTCCCAATCTGAGTCGGTCTGTTGTGCTACTATCGCTTTTAGAGTATTAAAGGAAAGAGTTGTATACTCCTTAAGTTCAGTAAGATTAGTCCATTCGCGGGTATCTGTTTGGGCAATGACCGTTTTAGCGATAACCTTTACCCCTTCACCACCAAAAACGTTCTTGGCAAACAGTAGTTCAACATCCCCGATATGCCGCATCAAAAAACCCACACTATTAACAGAAGGCGGAAGCCTCTTCTTCAAATCTTCTTCTGTAATATTTTCGAGTTGCTTTGTATACCGAGTTCTGGCCTCGCTCCAAAGTTCTAAGAACAATTGTGTTTTTGTTTTCATTTTTATTGATTTGGTGAGATTCCTTATATCTCTATTATAACTGAACTACAAGGTACTGCCATACCCTTGTGTTATAAATGACAAATATCAGCACAATTACATCTTTTAATGACCCAAGTCATTGATTTTTTTTATGTCAGCGGATATATTTACCACAACATAGGGGTATGAACATCAACCGATGGTTATCCCAACTATGACCACTGAACTATCTGTCAAAGATGAAAGTATTATGAAAAATAGAGAAGTTTACCAATGGGCCAAGAAAAGCGTAAAGGCAAAATCTGCATTTGATTTTCATATAACCATTTACTCGGCCCTTATCATTATACTAGTCATTATTAATTTAAGTACTACTCTTGAATATTTATGGTTCAAGTGGCCGTTAATCGCATGGAGTGTAGTCGTTTTTTTATATGCCTTACGAGTAATTATTTTTAAGAATATATCTCTTTTTAAAGAGCGGATGTCCCAAAAAGGCTTCAGCCAATAAATACCATTTTCGCATTCTATTTTTTAAAATCAATACAGGTAATTTCTGGCCGCATACCAAGCCTACCTGGAAAACCAAGCCAGCCCAAACCACGATTGACATAGAGGTATTGTTTGTCCTCAACGTATAGTCCAGCCCAATGCTCATATTTATACTTTATGGGGCTCCATTTGCTATTTTTTATACGTATACCAGCTTGCATACCATGGGTGTGTCCAGAAAGGGTAAGTGCAATATCAGTCGTTTTCACTACTTCCTTAGCCCAATGCGTAGGGTCATGGGAAAGCAAAACTTTAAAGGGAACTTGCCTAACTTGCCTTAGTGCCTTTTGCAGATCTCCATATTGTTTAAAGGGCGGGTTACCCCAATTTTCAACCCCTACTATTGCGATTTGTTCTTTGTTTACCTCAATAACCTGACCTTCATTAAGCAACAACGTAAAACCGATATACCGTAAAAAGTCTTTAATAGCATCAGCATTTTCTTTTTTGGCTTCAGGAGAATCCCATTGGCTATAGTCGCCATAGTCATGATTTCCTAAAACAGCATATTTCCCCTTTTTAGCTGACAATTGACTGAATGTGGACTTCCAGCCTTTTAATTCCCAAGCATAGTTATTGACCAAATCTCCTGTAAAAAAAATAAAATCGGGTTCTAGTTTATTAATGAGTTGAATAGCCCTATCGAAAACATGATACCGATGATTAAAGCTTCCTAGGTGAATATCTGAAATATGTACGATACGCAACCCTTTAAACGATTCGGGAAGCTCTTCTGGTTTGATTTTAATGTGATACACCTTAAACCTGTACACCGCAATAAAAACACCATACGTAATGACAAAAAAAGGCAAAAAGCCCGAAAACAAACCTACCAGCGGTACAACAATCAAAGATTGCTCCTCAGAAAAAACATAATTCGAAAAATAAAGGATGGTAATGACCACAATAAAAATCAGTTTTGGAATAAAAGAAGACACTGTAAGACCATACAAAGCGGAGACCATCTGTTGCTTTCGCTTTGGGTCAATAGTCTCTAACCTAAGTTTTAAAGTGAGAATGGCAGTAACCAACCCAATAGTAAAAAACCAAAAAGTAAGATTGATAGCAAATTTTAAGGTTTCAGAAGTGAGAAGGTTAGTAATTGATTGTAACCAATAAAAAGTCAAAATATCAACAAGAAGAACAGCTAGACATAGCAAAAAAATTGTAAAAAATGAGTATTGTCTCATTAAGGGTGTGGTTAAAGTAGTGTCTTATTATAAGCCTTGGTTCATTTTATCCGTTAATAGCGCATAATGTTTTGTTGGAATTTTGAATTTTGAACAAGGTCATCCTTATGTAATGGCCTTCACGTAGTTGTCCATTACATTAGATTCAGTATTGGTCTAAATATCCACGGTATTTCTGTAATCCGTAATTGAGCATTTTCACTATAGATTGGCTAGTCATTGTTGCGCCTGAGATACCATCGACGATTGTACCGTCATCGATTCTTTTCTCCATATTCCTTTGTAAGACAAAGGTGTTCTTTTTAAGGTCAATTTTAGTGCCTATAAACTTCTCTTCAAAGGACGATTGGGTCATGGCCGCACCATACCCATCCGATTCAGCCTTATGGTCAAATTCGATTTTTTTAATTTCAAGTGACTTGGTATCGACCAATACCTTGGCCCATATAGGTCCTCCAAACCCAATTCCTTGAACAAATAGTATTGCGTTATCGGTATTTTTTATTTCGAATATCGGGAACGCGTTAGCATCTTCCCGCCCCATCATTTTTTTATAGCGTATGATAGACTCATTTTTATTGACTTTCCTAACAACCCCATTTGCATCAATTTCCTTAAAAAGGAAAAATTGATTTACAGCTATGGAATCCAAAATTTCTAAATCTGCAAATTTTACGAGTTCTTTTAGGATAGTTGAAACTGGTACCTCGGTTATTATTTTCGGAACGGATTGTTCCGTTGTCACTTCTTTGGTTTCCTGTCCTTGTTTACAGCCGAATGCCATAGCAACTAGAAAAAAGAAAAATATTTTAGAAATTTTCATTTTCACAAGTATATAGCGTCCCCTTTTTTAATCAGTTTACCAGCATCCCCCCATCTACAACATGGGTACAACCGGTAACATATTTGCTCTCGTCCGAAGCTAAGAATACCGCCATATCAGCAATTTCGGTTGATTCGGCATAGCGTCCAAAAGGAACTGCGGACTCGAACCCTTGAAGTACTTGCTCTGGACTTTCAGGCGACATATCTTTTTCTATTCGGCGCATCATATCGTTGTTCACAGGACCTGGATGTATCGTGTTGACTCGTATTTTATTCTTGGCAAATTCCAAAGCTGCCACCCGCATAATACCAACCACAGCATGTTTAGTAGCCACATAAGCCCCTAGTCCAGAGAAACCCTTGAGTCCAGCGACAGAGGAAGTAATCATTACACTACCTCCATTTTTCATTTTAGGAATTACGTATTTGCATCCCAGCCAAACACCCTTTAAATTAACGGCAATGACCTTATCGAAAATAGCATCTGGGTATTCGGCAATGGGCTTTGAGGTACCTTCGATACCTGCATTCGCAAAAAAGATATCGATCTTTTCATGGACTTTCAACGTGTGTTCAACAAACTTTTCGTTATCCTTAGCTTTGGAGACATCGGCAACACAGTAAGAGAGGTTCTCGTTATCCAGTTCAAAACTTGCTTTTTCCAAAGCTTCCTTACTAATATCAACGATGACCACTTTGGCGCCCTCGGCCAAAAACAACTTTGTAGTTGCCATTCCTATTCCACCTGCACCACCGGTAATGATTGCTACTTTATTTTTTAATCGTTCCATATTTGGTTCTTTTTTTTATTACTGTACTGCTCCCGGTATTTTTGGAGTTCCGGCAAAAACTAGAATTCTTTAGTTCGCCAAGTCTATTTTACGAACTTCCCACCCTTTATCCTTAATATGCACTGCAACCAGGCCATTTGCTAACCATTTTGCTCCAATTGAAGGCATTTGATAACGCCTTATGGTCATTTCGATATTCTGTCTTCTTTCAAAGTATTCTTGGATATTTCCTGAAGCATCCAGTAACACGTCAAAGAATTTAAACTCATATATTTTAAGTTTGAATTCATTTTCACCTTTTAACGTCTTATCAAATAAAACTCCTGTTGTGTAGCCGTCCTTAAAAGGGTACACATTTAAAAATTGAGGTTCTATTACCGTACTTCCCTTAGTATCCATAAAACCATATAACGGGACACCATCCTCAACTTCTTTCGTAATTAAGCATCTTCCCTCATTAAACATCGGATAGCCCACTCCGGAAATATCCGATTTAGAGGTGTCGGTATTGTTATTCCAATAAACATCCTTCCTAAAATCGATGACCAAGGCACCCTCTTCATTGATAAAACCCCATTGGTCGCCTTGCCGCACGGCTGCCAACCCTTCACTAAAAGGGGCAATTTCATCAATTCCTTTAAGTTCTTGGGCAACAAATGTTATAGGCAACATCCATATAAAAGCAAATAATAATTGTGTAGTTCTCATAATATCAGTTTTTAATTTGTTCAAAAATAAGTTAGGGTAAAAAAGTATGAAATGATACAAGTCATTAGCGAACAAAAGCTTCTATTTCTTATTTCTTTAGAACATCAGATTAGAATAAATCATACTCTTCAAATCCTTAGGCAGTACATTACGGAGGTCTTCCATTTCGCCTAACGAGATGTATTTTCTGAGGTAAATAAACGTTGTATCCACATATTGTTCTCCTACTTCATCGCTATATTCAAAGTCATTGACCTCAGCGGGCCAGTCGTACGCCCGAACCAGATTCAAAAATTCGGCCATATGTTTAATTTTGGGTTTTTCCTTTTTCATTGACCATCCATTGACAAAAACACCTTTTAGGAACATGGGTAGTTGCGCAATAAACTGCAAGGATTCCTCTGGCGGGATAATATCCCGTAGCGCATGCATAATTGCCGTAAATATTCGTCCTGCCTTATCAGGGTCATTGCGCATATTCATTTCTTTGGCATAGGCCTTTAAAAAAGTATTACCCTCCGTTGCATATTGATTGAAGTTAAGTGCCATGGTATCTTATATTTAAAATGAAGTATAAAATTTAGAAATAACAGCTAGTTCCGAAATGACATAAGTCATTTTATAAAAAGAATAGCTTCGGTACTTTTGAATAGAAACAATAAATCTATTCATTATGACCATACATATGCAATATGTAGATATGCCGGAAAGCGAAACATTAAGTGTAATTGTAACCCGTAATCTTCAAAAATTAGCACATAAATATCAGTTTGTCATTCGTGCCGATGTTTTCTTTAAACTAGGGCAAGGCAAAGACGGAAAAGATAAAATTTGTGAAATACAACTTAGTGCTCCCGGACCAAGGATATTTGCTAAATCAACCGAAAACAATTTCGAAAAGGCAGCTGCAGAAACTATAAGTGATTTAGAACGACAGCTAAGAAAGCAAAAAGAAAAGTTGGGACGTCGAAAAAAAGCCATTTAAAATGCAAAGGATTCTGGTTCCCGTAGATTTCTCGGAACCTTCTATATATGCGTTAGAAGTAGCAGCGAAAATAGCAAAACAGAAACAGGCAGAAATAGTGCTGCTACATATGTTGAGGCTTTCAGAAGCGGTGTTGACCCAAGATGAAGGCCAAGCATATGAAGAGGCCAAATACTACATGGAACTCGCTAGAAAACGGTTCAAACCGTTTTTAAACAAACCCTACTTGAAGGATATTAAAATTAGAAAAATCGTCCAAAATTATAAGATTTTCAAAGAGTTGAACAAGGTTGCCCAAGAACAACATATCGACTTGATTGTTATGGGTTCACACGGTACCAGTGGATTAAATGAATTTTTCGTCGGCTCTAATACCGAAAAGGTGGTGCGTACCTCAGATGTGCCCGTTCTTGTGGTAAAAATACCAAACCCAGATTTTATGGTCAAAAACATCCTTTTCGCCTGCGATTTTACGGATGATACCATTTTGGCTTTTAAAAATGTAAAAGCATTTGCGGCTCACTTTTCCGCGAAGTTGCAACTTATCTATGTGAACACCCCTTATGATAGTTTCATGAGCACTATCGAATTGGAGGACCGTATCTCAAAATTTTTCTTTAAGGCAGGCAACGAAGATCAAGAGGTTGCTATCTGTAATGATTATGATGTGGAGCAGGGTTTAATGAACTATGCTAAAAAGAGTTGTTTTGATATACTTGCCCTACCTACGAGGGGCAAAAAGCCAATTTCTCATTTTCTATTAGGGAGCAGAAGCATTGGCGAGGATGTGGCGAACCATGCAAATTTGCCAGTACTAACTTTTAAAATCTAAGCCTAAAATAATACCCTCAAGTCTCAAAATTAATTTACATTATCAATCTACTTCAACAATAAATTGATTTTAGCCAATAGAACCAATTCAGATTTGTTCCTGCCTGAAAAGGCGCTGGCAATTGCATTAGCGGTCTTTAGGGTCAAGGACTTGATTTTCTCTGAAAAAGCATGAGGATGTTCCTTGTAAAAATCCTTAAATTCTACATAACACTCCTCACTGCTCCTGGTATATTCCATGAGTCCGTCAAAAACAATCTCTATTTGGTTGGCCGCATCTGTACCGTAACGGTCGGTAAAATCATCAACGTATAACCAATCTTCCTTTACTATTTCCTTCACTTTATCCCATTCCTTAGCATGCACGCTGCCATCACTAATAGCCATGGCATAGAATAATTTACCCAAGTTCTCATAGAGCCCATTCATTGTTTTAGGTGTATTTCTCATTTTTAATAGCTTTATGTTATACACTATAAAAATAGGGTACCCAAGCCCAGATTTCTATGATAAAAATCAGTTTGAAAGGTTTATATTTGAGTTATGCGGGTTTTCCAGAAAAACAGTAATATTTTTAATCTCCTTTCAGAAGGGGTTTCCGAGGGTATCATCGTTGTCAATGCGGAGCAAGAAATTGTTGCCACTAATACGTCTGCTGAGGAGATGTTCGGGTATGAAAAAGAGGAACTCATAGGAAAACCACTTGATATCCTCATTCCAAAAAGATACCACCATAACCACGATGCCCACGTTGATAACTTTATCTCAAAAAGCGAAAAACGGCAAATGGGCCATGGTCGAGATTTATTCGGCATATGTAAGGATGGCCATGAATTTCCTGTTGAGGCAGGTCTAAATCCATTTGAGCTTTATGGTGCTACGTACGTTATGGCCTTAATAATTGATATTACAGAGCGTAAACGAAAAGAAAAGGAACTCAACCATTGGGCACGTATTTTTGACGAATCACTCAATGAAATATTTGTTTTTGATGCCGATACTTTCAATTTTATAAATGTAAATAAAGAAGCGCAACGAAACATAGGCTATACTATGGACGAATTGTTGACCATGACCCCAGTAGACATAAAACCTGGACTAAATAAACCTAAATTCTTAAAATTAATACAACCCTTATTAAAAGACGAAATAGGTAAGGTTGATTTTGAAACCACTCACGAAAGAAAGGATGGTTCTTCCTATCCTGTAGAAGTACATCTTCAACTTTCCTCCATGGGAGAAAAAAAGACGTTTATTGCCATTATACTGGATATTACAGAGCGAAAAAACTATACTGAAAAACTTGAGAAAAAAGTTGAAGAACGAACTATACAACTGACCGAGGCATTGGCCGCAGAAAAAGAATTGAATGAACTAAAGACCCGTTTCTTATCTTTAGTTTCCCATGAATTTAAAACGCCCTTGAGCAGTATTTTGACATCCATTACCTTATTAGGGAAATATACCCAGACCGAACAACAAGAAAAACGGGATAAACACGTAAATACCATTAAAAATAAAGTGAAGTATCTTGATGCTATTCTTAATGATTTTCTTTCTGTAGAACGTTTACAATCCGGTAAGGTTAACTATAACCTAGAAAGCTTTCCACTAAGTAAAATCGTTAATGAAGTTCTCTATGATTCCAATATGTTGCTCAAAACAGGACAAAAAATCCAGTATCCGGATAACATTGATGACCTTATCATCCAATTTGATGAGAAGATCTTAGAATTAGCTTTGTCGAATTTGGTTCATAATTCGATTAAGTATTCGCCGGAAGATTCCATTATTGATGTACAGGTAGAAATCGAAAAAGAAAAAATTGTTCTAAAAATAATCGATGAAGGGATAGGGATACCCAAGGCTGAACAAAAGTATATTTTCAACCGATATTTTAGAGCGCAAAATGCCCTTTTATCACAAGGTACTGGCATTGGTTTGAACATTGCAAAACAACATTTAGAAAACTTAGGTGCCAGCCTTGAATTCACAAGCGAAGAAAACAAAGGCTCAACTTTTATTGTGCGCATCCCCAAAGAACGTAATTCCACCTAGAAAATGAAAACAATTTTATTAATCGAGGACGACCGAGCCCTACGCGAAAATACTGAAGAGCTTTTAGAGCTTTCTGGCTATTCCGTTCTGACCGCCTCGAACGGAAAAATAGGTATAGAAGCTGCTAAGAAAAACCTGCCAGATATTATTATCTGTGATATTATGATGCCGGTAATTGATGGATACGGTGTTCTGGAAAACCTATCGTCTGATAAAAAAACCAAACAGATTCCTTTTATCTTTCTATCTGCCAAAACGGAGCATAAAGAAATACGAAAAGGTATGGATTTGGGTGCAGACGATTACTTAACCAAACCTTTTGAAGAAGAAGATCTTATTAGTGCCGTGGAGAGCAGATTAGCAAAAGCCGAAATTTTAAACCGCACTACCGGTACAAGCCCCATTAAACATGGAGTTTCGGAAGATGAGCTACGTACCTTACATGAGCTAAAGAATTTTTTTGATGACAACGGCGACCTGGTTAATTTTAAACAAGGTGAAACTATTTACCAAGAAGGTTCCCGCTCTACTATAATCTATCTGATTCTTAAAGGGCTTGTCAAATGCTATAGTATGGATGCAGCCGGTAAGGAGCTAATTACCTCATTGTATAGAGCCGATGACTTTTTGGGACTTACCTCTTTTCTGAATAACACCGCCTATCAAGAGTCCGCAACAGCCATGGAACCAGTGATACTGGCGGGAATTTCAAAAGAAAATTTAAAAGATATTTTAGGAAAAAATAAGAATATTTCTTTGGAACTGATGGAGCTTTTAACCGAAAACATTACACTAATCAAAGGACAATTACTACAGATGGCCTACAGTTCCGTTCGTAAGAAAACGGCCCAAACCTTACTGCAATTTGCCGATATTATGAACACTAAAACTGAAGAGCCCATTAAAATATCACGTAATGATTTGGCAAGTGTAGCCGGTATTGCTCCAGAAAGTCTTATACGGACCCTTTCTGGTTTTAAGAAAGAAGGGCTAATAGATATCGAAGGCCGCAATATTAGAATCAAACAATTAAAGGCCTTACAATATGTCAATTAGATAGTGCCAATTCACAAATAAGAAAATGGCATACCTGATCAATATCATATGACCTATTCATTCACAAGCTTAATTTCGTCTACTAAGCTACGTGCATGAAGAATATTTTAATACCGACAGATTTTTCAGCTAATTCCTGGAATGCATTAGCTTATGCTGTTAGGCTTTTCAAAAACGAGCCTTTTACCTTCTTTATTCTAAATATTAGTAATTTAAGCGAGTCCGCTACGAGCAGTAATTCCTTTACTTTTCCTGCCGAAAATATCCGTCCTTCAATCAAAGAAAAACTGAACCTACTTTTTAAACAGATTGAGGGATTACCCATTAACGAAAAACATCATTTTATTACCCTACAGGAGTATGGTAGTTTTATTGATATTATGCGAAAAATCGTAGAGGTAAAAAAAATAGACCTTGTTGTCATGGGGACCAAAGGAGCATCGGGCATTAAAGCTTCCGTGTTAGGAACTAATACAGGAGATGTAATTACCAAAGTGCTCTGCAATACATTGATTATACCAGAAAATGCGACCATAACAAGACCAAAGCAGATTGTATTTGCAACAGATTATAATCTTTTTTACACCTACCCTATTTTGGAAGTGCTCACAGACTTGGTTCGCATCTCAAAGGCCAACCTCCGTGTATTGCATGTTTCGCAAGGGAATGTAAGACTAACTAACCCACAAGAAAAAAACAAAGCGTATTTACAGGATTACTTATGTGAAACCTTGCCTCTTCTGCATAATTTTCACCGCGTTGTAGACAAAAGTATAAAAAATGGAATTTTAAATTTCGTAACCGATAACCAAGCAGAAATGCTAACCATGGTGGCAAAGAACCTAAATTTTTTTCAGCAGCTTTTGTTTGATACCGCCATTGAAAAATTGAGCTTCCACACCACGGTTCCACTATTGGTATTGCATGAATAGGATGCTATATTCTTAACTGACCAATATCATAGTTTTGAGTTGCTGTCGGCTCTATTTTTATGGAAATATAAAAGGAAGACCGATGAAAAAAATCTTGATTCCCACTGATTTTTCTAAAAACTCGAAAAATGCAATTCGATATGCCTTAGCGCTATTTCAAGAAACTTCTTGTCATTTTTTTCTTCTCTATATCAATGTAGAAGGTTCAGACGTGAGGGAAAAGACTATTTATGAACTTGGCACGAATATCATGGTTAAAAAAGAGGCTAAGTCCATAGGTGAAAAACTAAAGGACTTAGAACAATTTGTGACATCGATTTCCTCAAAAAAAGAGTATCATCAAGTTACGATTATCCGGGAGGAAGGCTACTTTTTGAAAAACATCCGAAAACATATTCAAGAAAAAGAAATAGAACTTATCGTAATGGGAACCCGTGGTGCATCTGAACTCAAAGAATTTTTTATGGGCACGCGTTCGGGCGATGTTATTACAAAAGTAGAATCTGATGTGTTGGTTGTACCTGACAACGCTGAATTCAAGGGTTTTATGAACGTAGTTTTTTCTGTTGATTTTGAGATAAATTATGACGATAAAACGCTCAAAAAAATAGCAGATATTATAACTTCTAAAATGGCACAAATCAAAATGCTATACGTTACAAAGTCCGAAATAAAGCTTACGAACGATCTAGCGCTGCATCAAAAGCAATTGATGCAACGGCTATCCCAAATACTACCAAATACTATCAGTTTAGAAAGGGCAGTCTCAAGAAAAGTAGAGGATGGGGTTCAAGTTTTTGCTGAAAGCTCCAATGCAGATCTTATCATTATGATTTCAAAGGATTATGGTCTTTTACGGCAGTTATTTTTAGACACCACGGTAGAGGAAGTGAGCTTTAATACAAGAATTCCGCTTCTATCGTTACAAGGTTGACAGCTGATCTACTTTCTTACTAGGATAAATTTATTTAATGAAGTTGCGACAAACGATTAGGGCATATTGATTCACTGATTATCCAATACTTTTAAGAATTATACCACTATAAACACCTACCCTTCAGTTACATAATCAATTCACCTCCTTTGAAGGGTCTAGCAATAAACTTTTCTATCCATTATTACTACTGATTTATATCATAGGTATTGAATACTCATATAAATAGCTTTGAATCATCATAAATATAAAATACTATGAGAACCATATTGATTCCTACGGATTTTTCCAACAATGCCATGCACGCTATAGAATACGCGTTACAGCTTTACAAATGCGAGCGTACCAATTTCTATTTTTTACATGCCTATGCGGATGAAGTATACGGGCCGTTTAAAAAAAATGGTGGCGAATCAATAGAAGTTCAAAAAAAGACGATTGGTAAAAGAGTAGACGCTTCCTTGGAAAAAATGATAGCAGGTCTCACTAAAGAATACCATAATCCAAAACATAAATTTGAGTCCCTTTCTGCTTTTGCATCTTTGGTAGATGCAGTAAATGATTTTACCAATAAGCTTAATGTAGATTTAGTGCTTATGGGTACTCAAGGCAAAACAGCAAACAAAAAAATCACGTTTGGCAGCCATACAGTTCAGATTTTTAAATATGTGCTATGCCCAGTTTTAGCTATTCCAGAAAATTATGAATATCAACAACCAAAAAGAATCGTTTTCCCCACTAATTATATGCTGCCTTATAAGCGCAGAGAACTAAAGCTTTTGAACACCTTAATCGCTGATTATAAATCGGAGGTTTATTGTCTGTATATTTCAGATTTTGAGGATTTAAGCCATAGACAGTTAGACAATAAGCGTTTTCTGCAGGAATCTTTGCCGGATGCCTATTTGTTTTTTGAACGTATCCCCGTGAAGAACAAAGGTGAGGCGATTATAGAATATATTTCTAAAAAGGATATCGACCTTCTCGTTATGGTCAATTCAAGACATTCCTTTCTAGAGGATATGTTATATAGATCTACGGTAGATGAAATTGGGCTAAAACCCAAGATTCCTTTTTTGGTCATGCAAAACCTTGCTAGATAACGTTTAAAATTAAATAATGAAAAAAATACTCCTACCTACCGATTTCTCAGACAATGCATGGAACGCCATATTTACCGCAGTAAAGCTTTATGCTCATATGGAATGTAAATTTTACCTGCTTCATGCATATGAACCCCAGGCATTGAATATGTTGGGAAATAAAGGCCAAAAACGATTGGGAATTATTTACGATTCTTTATCCGAATATTCAAAACAGGAACTAGATAAAATCTTGATATATCTAAAGGAAAACCACCATAATCCAAAACATAGTTTTGAGCCCGTTTCCAAATCGGACACCTTGGAAGAAGCCATAGTGCAACTTACAGCAGAAACAGATATAGATTTGATATGTATGGGCACTAAAGGTGCCACAGGAGCAAAGCAAGTTTTTATGGGAAGCAATACTGTTAAGGTATTAAAAAAAATCAGTAACTGCACCATCTTGGCAGTCCCTGACGACTATAATTTTCAAGCTCTAAAATCATTGGCTTTTCCAACAGATTTTTCAAAAAAATACGAAAAGCACCAATTTTTACCGATGATTGAATTGGCGTCGCTTTGGAAAACCAAAATTGAAGTCGTACATGTAGCCGTAGAATTTGAACTTAACGAACAACAACTCATCAATCAAAAACTATTGAAAGAGCGCTTAGCTGTTTTGGATGTTACCTTCTCCAATATCGATTTCGAGGGCAACGTAGAGCAAACTCTTGAAAAATTTATGAACGACACGCAAGTAGAGATGATGGCTATAATCCAGTATCATCACAGTTTTTGGGAAAAAATAATAGGAGAGCCAGTCGTAAAGAAGGCAACCTTCCATACCAAGGTGCCACTATTGATTTTACCGGAATAAGATTAGTTAAGTAATTTCATTATTAGAAGCTATGAGAGCAAAACACATACTTTTACCTACAGATTTTTCGTCCAATGCACGCAATGCTATTGCTTATGCCATCTCACTTTTTGAAAAGGAGGAATGTGTATTTTATGTTTTGAATGCTTTTGAAGTAGGAGCATCCGGTCTAAGCAGCACTATGGGCAAGGCCAAAAACACCCGTTTATACCGAGCTATAAAAGAAGAATCCGAACGTAATACGACAGCACTTGTAGCTAAACTAAAATCCAAAAACCAGAATCCAATACACGAATTCAAAAGTCTGAGCATTCCAGATTCCCTTTTAAACGCCATTGGAAAAACCGTAATAGACAACAACATTAGTTATGTTTTTATGGGTACAAAAGGTTCCTCAGCGGTAAAAGAAGTGTTTATGGGAAGTAACACGGTAAGCGTAATAAAACACATCGATTTTTGTCGTTTGGTTACTGTTCCTGAAAACTTCAGTTATGTTACCCCAAAACAGATTGCCTTCGCAACAAATTTTGAGCATGTGTATTCAAAAGTAGAACTGAATCCACTAATTGATCTGGCTAAATTATGTGATTCTGAAATTATAATTGTTCATGTGGATATGGGGAAAAACCTGACTTCCCAACAACAAACCTGTAAAAATCTTTTGATGAAACGTTTAGATGGTTTGCCTCATAGATTCGCAGAGGTTGAAGGGGCGTCGAAAATTTCAGACGCTATTCAATCTTATATATCGGAAAATAAGGATGTAGGAATGATTGCAATGACCAACTATTGGCATAGCTTTTTTGAAAGACTTACAAAGGAGAATGTCATTAATCGGATTGCATTTCATACGGAAGTTCCCTTTTTGATATTTCCACTTATCGACTAGTAGCGAAATAGCGCTATCTTAATCTCGCGACAAGAATAGAAGATTGATTTTTGCTGTATGTTTTTAATGCTGAACTTTGAAGCGGCCCCGTATTACATTACCTAATAGGATACCCAATTCTACCCAGTTCTTTTTTTACATTGTCATAAGCATTTTGGCCATTGTAAAGAAAGTGAAGTATACCGTTTTCAACGTCTATATCAATAATACAAATATCCAAGATTCGATTTAGATTTCGTACAATAATAACCTTACAGGATTCCGAATCCATATTTTTAAGGGAGGCAAGTGCTTTCATAGGTGCTATGTTTAGGGTTACTCGAAAAATACATTCTTATCCACAAACCTAGAATGACCTAGGTCAGTTGAAACTAACTTTCTGTTTTTTTTATTTGTAAACGCATAAAACAAAAAAAAATGGTAAAAGAAGTAGTACTGGGAATAGATATTGGCGGCAGTTTTACCAAGGTCGGAATCGTTACTAAAGAAGGGAATATCTTAGGCAAAACCGTTTTTAAAACGAATGCGCAAAAACCCTTTTCACCCTTTATGGAAAAATTGAAATTGGAGATTGAAAACCTAATTTCAACATCTGGTCCAGATATTCAAATACGTTCTATTGGAGTCGGTGCGCCCAATGCTAATTCATATACAGGGCAAATTGAGAATCCCCCAAATCTAAACTGGGGCAAGACGACTCCTATAGCAAAAATCATACACGAAAGTTTTAAGTTCCCTGTTATACTTGCAAATGATGCCAATGCCGCCGCTTTGGGCGAAATGCTCTTTGGTGCCGCAAAGGGAATGAAAAATTTTATCGCTTTAACCCTGGGAACCGGACTCGGAAGCGGAATCGTAATCAATGGCGAAATACTGAATGGGGAACATGGTTTTGCGGGAGAATTAGGCCATGTAAACGTACATCCAAATGGTAGAGCGTGTAATTGCGGATTAAAGGGCTGTCTAGAAACCTATGCTTCCGTCACAGGTATTAAACGTACCGTTTTCGAATTGATGGCAACCATGCGAGAAAATTCCCCCTTACGAAATATTAGTTTTGAAGACATGACCGGAACGGTAATTTCGGAAGCCGCTTTGAACGGAGATACCATCGCTTTAACGGCTTTTGAAAAGACTGGCGAGATACTAGGAAGTAAAATGGCAGATACCGTTGCCCATTTGGATCCAGAAGCATTCATCCTTTCCGGTGGTTTGAGTAAAGCGGGAGCTATTCTTTTAAACCCAATAAAAAATAGAATGGAGAGCCATCTTTTCAATGCCTATAAAGGTAAGATACGTGTACTATTATCTACCGCTACAAGTGCCAATGCTGTTCTGGGCCCAGCAGCCTTGGCATGGATGGCAATAGAAAAAAACCATGGCGCATGATAAGTATCATTTGAAAATTGTATATCCCTCGGTACTTTTGAGCACAAATCAACTTTAAAATGAAAAATATACTCATACCCACAGATTTTTCGGACAATGCTTGGAATGCAATTACCTACGGTATGGCTTTGTTCAGCAAAACGAAATGCAGCTTTTATATTGTTAATGTGCATCCCATTGCGGCCTATACCGGTGGTGAAGCGACCATGTACGTGCCGCCTAAAATACTTGAGGAAAGTGTGTTAAAGGAGAACAAAGAAACCATGGAAAAACTACTTAAAGCTATAGAACGTTTGCCCATTAATATCAAACATACCTTTAAAACCGAAGTGTTATACGGGTTTTTTACCGATAAAATCAAGCAAGAGGTTAAGGACAAAAATATTGACTTAATTATAATGGGGACAAAAGGGGCTAGTGGCTTAAAAGCTGTTTCTCTGGGAAGTAATACAGGTAATGTAATTACAAAGGTACCTTGCGCCGTTTTGGCCGTTCCGGAAGATGCAACATACCATAGACCAAAAGAAATTGGGTTTCCGACAGACTTTCAGTTGGATTATAATACCAAGATAATGGAAAACATAAAGGAATTAGTTATGCTGCATATGTCTTCCCTAAGGTTTATATATGTCTCTTCCAAAGGAAAGGAGCTTACGTTGCTTCAAACAAAAAATCGTCAATTTTTAAAGGATTATTTTACAGATACAGAATACTCTTTTCATACCCTATCGGGGAAAAAATTGGACGAGGCCATCCAACATTTTGTTGAAAGTCGCGATTTGGATATGATTGTCATGATAGCAAAGAACCTGAATTTTCTAGAACGTATTCTGTTTAGACCTAAGGTGGAGAAAATAAGCTATCATACTACGGTTCCCTTTTTAGTACTGCATGAATGAATTTTCAGCAGCTAAATATTTGATTATTAGGCCACCCCAAGACGAAAAACAAAAAAACTATTGGCCTTAGTCAGGTAAACTACCATAAACTAATCGGTTATAGCCAATCGTTTAACGAAACAGAATTCTGTAAAGAATTTCCTGGAGGCCATTTAAATAGCAATGGCACCAGTATGCTTGCCTATCTTCACCCTTGGATTCCATGGTATTGGACTGTTTCGCCGCGCGAATGACCGAAAAAAACTCACAAAAGACAAGTAGTCCAATAGTAATTAAGAATGTGATTTTACGATTTGTATAATATCGTTCTTCTGCAACACCCCCGACTGGCGCCACAACTGTTTCCCATTCTTGAACAGTAGCATGGTGGGTACTCCCCTTACCTGATATTTTGAAGCTATCGATTGGTTTTTATCCACGTCAATTTTTACGATTTTTATGGCTGCGCCCATTTCGTCCTTAACCTGTTTTAGAATTGGCGCCAACATTTTACAGGGGCCGCACCAATCGGCATAAAAATCTACGAGAACTGGCGTATCCGAATCGATGATTTTAGAAAAACTACTTTTCATCCGTTTGTCATTTTAAAACTTAAAAATACTAAAAATAGGAACTCGGCGAACTGACCAATGTCATGGGTAATGAATTACTTCTCCACTAGTTTTACCATGCGTTAAAAATATATTATGCTATGAAACGAGTTCTTTTACCCACCGATTTTTCCGATAATTCAATTGAAGCAATTAAATATGCTTTGCTGGTATATAAAGAGGTGACATCTACATTTTATTTGCTGAATACCTATACACCAGCCATTTATCAAACCGAATACCTTATAGGCAGTCCGGGTCAGATTGGATTGGGTGATATCCTACGGGAAAGTAGTATGACCCAATTGGAAGAATTAAAAAGCCGGTTAGAAAATCTATTCAGAAACCCAAAGCATACGATTATAGTTCATTCTGCCTTTAATACGCTCCAAGGCGAAATAACAGAAAAGGTAGAAGCTGAAAATATAGATTTAATTGTGATGGGAACCAAAGGAGCGACAGGTGCAAAAGAAATTTTGTTCGGGACCAATACAGTGCATGTTATAAAAAAAGCGAAATGCCCAGTATTGGTCATACCCCCAAAATTAGCGTATAAAGCACCTAAGGAGATTTTGTTTCCAGCGGATTACGAAATTAAATACGAAAAGCAAACATTCGCATCTCTTTTAGGAATTGCCCAACAGCATAAAGCTAGAATTAACGTATTGCACGTGCACCAAGGCTATGACCTGAGCATCGCACAAGAAAAACACAAGGCTCAACTTGAAAAATTATTAGGATCAAGAGCACTGTTCCATGAAGTACCCGATAACGGAATCATTGCAGCCGTAAATGATTTTCAAGTCAAAACACCCATCAGCCTTTTGGTCATGGTCCGGAACAAACACACCTTCATGGAAAGGTTATTTATAGAACCCGTTATCAAAAAAATTGGATTTCATGTTACAATCCCTTTTATGGTTATTCCCCAATTATAAAATGTATTGCTATGAAATGATTTGTAACGAAAAGTAGTCACAAATCTGAACATAAATCGAAAAATTATAACTCGCCAATTAATAAAATCAACAAATGAAAAATATTCTCGTAGCTACCGACTTTTCCAACAATGCGTACTGTGCGCTTTTCTATGCAGCAAAATTGTTGGAGTCAAAAAAATGTACTTTTTACTTATTGAATACCTATTCTGAACTTACCGTTTTAAAAGACAAGCTACTGCCGGGGTTTGGGGGTCAAAAAGCATTGAAACAACTAGAGACGGAGTCTAAGGAAAAGCTTGAAAGTGTGTTTCATAAAATTGTATTGGATACCGAAAACCCTCATCATGTGTTTGAAACAATATCCCAAAAAGGAGAATTAGTTACGGTTATCGGAAAAAAATTGGAAGAACTGAACATAGATTTATTGGTTATGGGCAATAAAGGACTTACCGAAGCTGCGGATATCTTTTTTGGCAGCAATACAATACAGACCATCAGCAAAATGAAAACATGTCCGGTTTTAGCTGTTCCAGGTGAAATGAATTTCGTGGCTCCAAAAGAAATAGCCTTCGTTACCGATTTTGAAAAAGACTGCAACCAAAAATCCATCGCACCTCTAATGTACGTCGCCTCAATTACAAAAGCGGCCATTAGGGTAATTCATATAAACGAAAAAAAGCTCTTAACTACTACGCAGGAGTCTAACAAGAAACTTTTGTCGCTATGCCTACAAGCCGTGGAGCATACGTTTCATGTAGCCCATGAATTTGATGATAAAGCCAAGGTTATTGATGTTATTCTCAAAAAACTAAAGATAGATATGTACGCCATGGTCAATTACAGACATAATCTATTTGAAAAGTTGACTCATGAACCAATTATCAAAGATGTGAGTATGTATACCAATCTTCCATTTTTAATACTTCCGACCCGAGACTAACGCTTATTAAATATAAACCATTACTGCCTTTACATCCATACTATCACTAAAACAAATCATTATGGATAAAGGAAAACCCGCGCCTATCAATACTTTTTGATAATTTCCTACCATATAAAAATACTGATACAATGCAAAACATACTTGTTCCAACAGATTTTTCCAACAACGCTTTTCACGCGCTAGACTACGCAACAGAACTATTAAAAAATGAGGAATGTAATTTCTTTCTGTTGCATGTATTCACCGAAAAGAAAGGTTTTAAAAGCAAAGGAATAAAAGAAGATGGGGAAAATATTTTAACAAAAATGGAGGAAGATTCTAAGGTCCGTTTGAAGCGTATCCTGCTTAAAATAAAAAAGCAAAAAGACAACCAAAAGCATACCTATCGGTTACTTTCCGAAAGAAGTGGATTGATTCAGGTCATAAATTCGCGCATCGAGGAACTTAGTATAGATTTAATCGTGATGGGCAACAAGGGCAAAAAGAGTAGTATCCCCGTATTTTTTGGAAATACAGCTACCAAAGCATTGCAAACCGTAAAAAAATGTCCAGTACTGACCGTTCCAAAAAATACGGAATTCTCAATACCAAAAGAAATTGCGTTCGTTACGGATTTTAAAAAAACCTTTGATGCAAAAGTCATAAATCCGTTACTAGAAATAGCCGCGCTTTATGGTGCTGCTATTCGAATAGTACATATAAACGACGAGGAGCCGCTAGATAAATTCCGGCAATCCAATCTGGATACCCTCCTAGCCTATTTTAAGACAGTAGAACATTCCTTTCAGCGGATACCGAATTTTATCAGCAAAACAAAAATTATACAGGTATTTCTAGAGCAATCTGGCAGCGATATGCTAGCCATGGTAAATAATGAGCATGGACTTTTAGAAAAAATGTTGCGCGAACCCATCATTGAGAAGATGATATTTAATATCGATATCCCTTTTCTCGTTATTCCTGAAACTTCTTGACAATTAGAAGAGTATCACGTGATTTGTGCACCTTCGCATTACTTCGAATATACCAGGCGCAACGACTTCAACCGATAAAACATAATTTTCAACTTTACACCTCTTAATTCGAAAATCGCAACTCATATCTGCTAGCGATTAGACTTGTTTCTCAGTCAACTGATATTTGTCATAGGTAAAATTAAAAGTTGCCGTTACATTTATACTATTAGCAAAACGAAATATTATGGATAAACGAATATTAATACCCACGGATTTTTCAAAAAATGCCCTAAGTGCGATGCGTTATGCATTAGATTTATACAGTAAATTAAACTGCGAGTTCTATTTTTTACATGTTTTTCAGTTGGACAGTTATAATACCGACAGCCTTATTATTCCAGAGCCAGGAAGCGCAGCATACGAATCTGCTAAGATGGAATCTGAACAAGAATTCGAAAAACTATTGGGTATGTTAGAACTGCACCGAGACAATCCCAAGCATTCCTATCATACGATTTCTACGTTCAACGTGCTATCTGAAGCCTTGAAGCAAACAATAGCTAAAAAAGATATCCAACTGGTAGTTATGGGTACTCGGGGCGCTACTGCTAATCGCGAAATCATCTTTGGGGGCAATACTGTCAATGCCATGGAAAGAATCAGGGAATGTCCAGTAATGGCCATCCCGCCTGATATGCGCTTTACACCTCCTAAGGAAATCGTTTTCCCGACAGATTACAAGGCTGTTTTCAAACGTAAAGAACTACGCTACCTTCTTGAAATTGCAAAAATGCACGGAACCGCTATCCGAGTGCTATATGTAAATAAAAAGTCCGATTTAAACGACTTACAGGAAAATAACAAAACTTTATTGGATACTATACTGGCGGATACGGAGCATAGTTTTCATAGCCTATCGGAAAAAGATGTATCAGATGGGATAACTTCATTTGTAGAAAGTAGGGAAAGCGACATGATTGCCTTTATCAATCATAAGCACTTTTTCTTCGGTAGTATTTTTTCCAAACCCTTGGTCAAGGAAATAGGCTACGAGGCCATTGTTCCAATATTGGCATTACATTAATCAATATTATTTTAAAAGAATAAAAATGAAAAACATAGGTATTTGGTTGGATATGGAAAAAGCTCATATCGTAAGACTAGAAGATGAAAAAGAAGCGTTTGAAACCATTCAGTCAGAATTAGATTTTTTTAAACCTGCGGGCGGTTCAAGAACAAAATCAGCAAAATGGGGTCCACAAGATGTAGTGCAAGACAGCAAATACTTAGAAAAAGAAAAGCACCAATTAAAAAAATATTTCGCACGTTTAGCCAATACTATTGGTGACGCTGATGCTATTGCCCTTTTTGGCCCTTCCGATACAAATGAAAAGTTCAATAAAGAATTGTTAAACAACTATAAGTCTTTGGCGGATAAAATAAAAACAGTCACCAAAGCGGATAGCATGACCGATAACCAAATAAAAGCGTTGGTCAAAGATTATTATAAGCATAAAGGTTAAATGATATATTATTCAAATTAAAGGTCCATAAAACAGTGCTTATGTGGTGGTCTAACCGATAAATAACTATGGAGGAACTATTGAATTTTTTTGACAAGCCCATCATTATAAAAATCGCGAAACTTATACTTTGGGTGTTATGCATCGTCTTCGTCATAAGTTTTTTACGAAAGCTCTTAAAACGTAGAATAAATGATGTTGCGATTCGCTATAAGGCTCAAAAAGGAGTAGAAGTTTTTGGTTATGTGCTTATAGGGCTACTTATTCTAATGTCTTTTACTGTTAAAAATCTTGAGGACTATACCATAATCATAGGTCTTTTTACTGCAGGAGTCACATTTACATTACAAGAGTTGATCCTAAGTATAGCTGGTTCTTTTTACATTTTTTTTGTACGTGTTTACAAACCAGGAGACCGGATAGAAATAAATGGCATTAAAGGAGATGTGATTGATATTGATAGTATTTACACTACCCTAATGGAAATGGGTGAATGGGTGAGCAGCGATAATTATTCAGGTAGAATTGTCAAAATAAGTAATGCCTTTGTCTTTAAAGGACCAATAAAAAATTACTCTATGGATTTTCCCTTTGTTTGGGACGAGTTGAATATTCTGGTTACTTACGGTTCGGATGTTGAAATAGCAAAGAAAATTATACTGAATACAGCATCGGAATTACTTTCAGAATACACTAAAAACTCGTTAACAAAATGGAAAGAGATGGTAGCACGTTATTATATTGAAAATGCAACACTAGAACCTACACTAGCTTTGAGCCTTACCGATAATTGGATTGTGCTAAACCTAAGGTACATAACCGATTATAAATTAAGAAGAGCTACAAAACATCAATTGTTTCATCATATAGAACAAGCTATTTCCAAAACAAATAGCAGTGTTACTTTGGCCTCTGCTACATTACAACTACTAAAAATACCGGAACTGGAGGTTAATATAAAAAAGTAATTATGGACGTAGAAAAGGAAATCGAAATCATTAAATCTTCAGGTAAAAAAGTCAGATTTTCTTTAGATAAACTCCGAAATTCATTAAAGCACAGCGGAGCGGATCATAACTTGGTAGAAGAAATTGTTGACAAAGTACGAAATGAACTTTACGAAGGTATTTCTACCAATGAAATCTACAATAGAGCGTATGCTTTACTTAAAAAAAAGAAATCAGCCTTTGCTTCCAAATACAAACTAAAAAAGGCGATTTACGAATTAGGGCCTACCGGTTTTCCATTTGAACGTTTTATAAGTGCCATATTAGAATATTCTGGTTTTTCTACCAAAGTAGGCATAATTATGGACGGTGTCTGTGTGACACACGAAATAGATGTTGTCGCTGAAAAAAATGGACATATCACTATTGTCGAATGTAAATTTCACGGCGAAGAAGGGAGAAACTGTAACGTAAAAGTGCCACTTTATATACATTCCCGTTATAACGATGTTAAGTCGCACTGGGATAAAAAAAAGGACGAAACCAAAACCTTGGATGAAGGTTGGGTTGTTACCAATACACGTTTTACGGAACATGCCATACGATACGGAAAATGCTCCAGATTGTACCTTTTGAGCTGGGATTACCCTTTAAACGATGGTCTAAAGGAGCGGATAGATAGATTAGCACTTTACCCTATCACCGTTTCTACATTATTAACGAATAGAGAAAAACAGTTTTTATTAAGCAGGGATGTGGTGCTTTGTAGACACCTCTGGAAAGACAAATTCTATTTAGATCACCTAGGAATCTCAAAAGCAAGAAAAGAGAGAATCCTTCAAGAAATAAAACAACTCTGTAATCAATAAGCTATGAAAACTGTCAAAGTCCATTTTCTAGGTGCCTCAGGCACCGTAACCGGTTCTAAATTTTATCTAGAAACGCCTGAATTGAATCTTATGATAGATTGTGGCATGTTTCAAGGTTTAAAAGAATTACGAAAATTGAATTGGGAACCTTTGACTATTGATGTTTCGAAAATAGATTTTGTACTCCTTACGCACGGGCATTTGGACCATACAGGATATCTACCACGTTTAGTTCAGGAAGGTTTTAAGGGAGAAATTATTGGAACGTCCCCTACCCTGGCAATTGCTAAAATTATTCTCTTAGATAGTGCCAAAATACACGAGGAAGATGCTGAAAGAGCCAATAAAGAAGGCTATAGCAAACACAAACCGGCCTTACCGTTTTATACGCTTAAGGAGGCTGAAAAAGTTATCGATTTATTTAAATCCGCTGAAAAGGATGAATGGATTTTACTATCCGAACACATACGGTTTAAATTCAAGTATAATGGCCATATTATCGGTGCAACCTTTATTGAACTGGAGATTTTTGGTAAACTGTTTGTTTTTTCAGGAGATATTGGGCGGCGGAATGATTTCTTGCTATCGCCACCCGAACGTCCTAAATGGGCAGATTACCTTTTTATTGAAAGTACGTACGGCAACAAGTTACATCCACAGGAAAATGTAGAAGAATTTTTAGTTTCCTTGGTCAATAAAACGATACATGACAGGGGAAACCTTATTATCCCCTCATTTGCAGTAGAACGTTTACAGTCGCTGATGTACATGTTATGGCAGTTGTACAAAAAGAATAAAATTCCCAATATTCCCATTTTTATAGATAGTCCTATGGGAAATAATGTGTTATCCGTATTTGAACGCTTTCCAGAATGGCATAAACTCTCAATTCAAGAATACCATGCCATGTGTAATCATTTTAACATTATAACCTCCTATGCAGATACGTGGAAAACTATTGATGACTCAAGGCCCAAAATCGTAATTGCAGGCAGCGGAATGGTTACGGGCGGTCGCGTTTTAACGTATCTGAAACAGCTAATTGATATCCCAACAACCACTGTCCTCCTAGTTGGTTATCAAGCAGAAGGAACTAGGGGAAGGCAACTTTGGGAGGGTACACATGAGGTAAAAATATTTGGTAAATACTATCCCGTAAAAGCAAAGATTCAGCATCTGGAAAGTTTATCTGCCCACGCAGACCAAAAAGGGTTGATGGATTGGATGAGCGATATCAAAAACCTTCCTGAAGAGGTATTTCTTATTCATGGTGAGCCCACCGCACTAGATTCTTTTAGGGTTAAAATCCGTGATGTTTATGGTTGGCAGACCCATACTCCCAAATTAAACGAAGTACGGGAGCTAATTTTATAAGTTTCTTTTTCTGACTAAGGTCATTGTATTCTTTTTTTTAAGAAGGTAGTTTTAAGTAAAACACCTTACACTTATGGAAAAAGAACAAAAAAAAATAGGACAGGAGAAAAAAGTGGAAGAACTACATTGGGAAATACAACAATGGAAATCTCATTTTCAATTTTTAGACGATGAACTCACATTTATAGAACGGCTCTTGGGTAGTTATGCTTTTCAGCCCAACACACCTAATCTCTTTGAGCGGTTACAGGAGTATAAAATAAAAATACAGAAGCTAGAAACTACCAAAAAAAAGGTTCGAGATTATATTTCTGCACATGAAAACACTTTAGGTGGCATGTTGGAATGTATGGATAGCGCTTGTGATCTAGCCTTTTACAGAAAACACGATAAACTACAATTAAAAGTTGACGATTGTTTTACAGAATTTCAAGAATTAAAATCAAAAATATTCAACTATGCTGGGGGTATTTTAAAAAAACGTAAACCATAAAATACATCTTGTATTTATGTATGCAACTCTAAGGAAACTGACGCTGGTCATTTTTATCCTGTGGGACATATTCTAACTTAGAAGTAGTAAACTTAATTAGTATCTAAAAGCGAATCAGATGAGTGCCAAGAAAACGAAATACGAATATAAAGAATGGTTTAGTGCTCAAGAAATACATGAGGATTCTAAGAGGTGGTTTTCGGAACTTTCCTTTATAAAAGATGAGCAACGCTTTCTTAATACGTTACTTAAGTCTTTTGCGACCAAACCTTTGGACAGCGAAGAGTTTGGAAGAATTAATGATTTCAAAAATGCAATTACAGAAAATCGGCATAGACTAAACACTATTTTTAACCAGGTACAAAAGCACATGAACCAGGTGGAGATTTTGATAGACGGCGTAAATCAACTCGAAATGGAAAAGGCTTTTCTAAAAACGCATAAAAAGCTTTATTTACGAATGAACAACTACATTTTGGACTACAGAACGGTAAAAGAGAGAGGCTTTGTAAAATTGGCTTCTATTCTTAAAACAGCCAAGCAAAAAAAGACTTTAGCCAATCCAGATTACAAGATAATAACCATCAGCAAAGAAAATATGATTACCTAATTATAACCAAGCATTAATCCCTACTTCATGGGCAGCAAGTTAATTTTTATTTGGATATGACAATAGTCATTTTTTTATCTTACACGAGTATTTACTTTTACTACGTATCAACCAAATAAAGTAGTAGGCTATGAACGAAATCCGTACAATATTAATTCCATTCAATTTTTCTAGAACCGCAGAACGTGCTCTTTCCTATGCAGTCGATTATGTGGGTAAGGACGAAAGTCTAAAAATTCTCTTAGCCTATATTTCGGAAGACCAAAATTTTAATAAACACAGGGAAGCTTTCAATGCTACTAAGGAGAAATACCAGACTACGCTCAAACATAAAATAGAATGGGTGTCTACAAGTGGTCCATTAACAGAAACACTAATCAAGATTCAAAAAACCGAGAATATAGACCTTATTATAATGGGTACATTTGGTAATCTAGGCGAATGGGATGATGATTCTACCAATACTTCAAAGTTGGTTTTGGAGGCGAATTGTCCGGTTTTGGTTGTACCCTATAGTTTTAAAAAATTTCAAATTCAGAACATCGGCCTAGTCTTAGGCAAAGAGGAAATTGAAGATACCCATGTACTTGGTAAGCTTCTAGAAGTGGCTAGAAAATTTAATGCTAAGGTGTACGTCATAACTATAGAAAATAAACCAGAGACCTATGGCTATTCAGAAGTGGATGAAAAAAATGAAAATACTATACAATACTATCTTGAAAATTTTTATTCCGAGCATGTTTTTATCAAGAATCCTGATATAGTAAAAGGAATATTGACCTATGCAACCGAAAAGAATATTGATATGATTGCGATTCTTCCAAGAAACCACACCACAAATGGTCAATCGTCTGAAGGACAGCTTACCCAAATGCTAACCTTACATTCCACAGTACCAGTATTGGCTATTAATTAATATAATTTATGGATTATCTAAAAGTTGGTAGCCCCTTATTTTAGGGCTATTATGCTTTTATCACCCCTTGAATTTCCCTTTTAATTTAGTACTAACATGAAATATTTATAGCGTATGGAAATAATATCGAAAACACCGAAAAATGCTAATCTAAGTAAGTATGGCTTAGAAAATATCACAGCACATTGGAACCTAGATGGTGAGACCCTTCAAAAATTGACCATCAAAGACGGCATGGGCACTGAAACTGAAAACGGGACACTTTGTGTCAATACAGGGAAATTTACCGGAAGGTCTCCAAAGGATCGATTTTTAGTAAAGGATGATTACACCAAGGATAAGGTTTGGTGGGGGCGCATTAATAAACCTATTGACTCGGAAAACTTTAAAAAATTATATAATGAAGTCGTCACGTATATGTCCGGCAAAGAACTTTATGTGAGGGATGCCTATGTGTGCGCGTATTCGGAGTATCGGATGAATGTGAGAACGATTACCGAATATCCTTGGTCTAACTTTTTTGTCAAAAATATGTTTATCGGCTTAGATGATAATGAAATTGAAAATTTTGAAGAAGAATGGTTAGTGCTATGTGCCCCAGGTTTCTTGGCAAAAAACCCAGAATCTTATGGCCTAAGAAGTGGTAACTTTTCGATTCTTGATTTTACAAGAAAGGTAGCGTTGGTTGGTGGCTCTGCCTACACCGGAGAAATAAAGAAAGGCATCTTTTCTGCCTTGAACCTTATTCTTCCAATTGAAAAAAACGTATTACCCATGCACTGTTCTGCTAATGTAGGAGAGGAAGGCGATACGGCAATATTCTTTGGGCTTTCAGGAACAGGAAAAACTACCCTTTCTGCGGATCCAGAACGAAAATTGATTGGTGATGACGAACATGGCTGGACCGAGGATAACGTGATATTCAACTTTGAAGGTGGATGCTATGCCAAGGTCATTGACCTTACCGAAGAAAAAGAACCTGATATTTACCGTGCTATTCGCCCAGGTGCACTTTTGGAAAATATTGTTTTTAAGGAAGGTAGTAAACAAGTTGATTATATGGATGGCTCTATTACTCAGAATACGCGAGTCAGCTACCCCATAGATCACATTGACAATATTG
>CAZMUV010000026.1:0-34275 GCA_964569345.1 uncultured Maribacter sp.
TGAATTCCCGATCCATAATGGGTCCAAGACCTGCCGTATCCAATTCCATAAAGCCCTGTTCCTGAAGATACCCATACCTAGCGTGCAATGATGCGGACCTAACGGGAAAACCAACTTCTCGATAGCTTCTAGCCATATCTAAATAGCTCTGCGCATAATTGGGTCGCAGGAGAAAGACCTCTTTATAGATGTCATTAGCTCGTTCGTACTGCCCCTGCGCCTGATATTGATAGGCCAAGGCCTTAAGCAATACCGAATTTTCTTCATAAGGTGTAAAGTGATTTGTAATGATCTCTTCCCCTAGGTCTGCCCTGTCCCATTCTTCTGTAAAATAAGCCTGTGCATCCAATAAAAAATAAGGGGAGTTCGAATGCGTAGCCGCTAATTCTTTAAAGTTAGTTTGGGCAGCTTCCACCGAGCTACTGGCATAGAGTTCCTTTTTATAGGAGGGCCAATTATTTTTAACTCCTTCACTATCCAGGGCATCATCCTTGTAGAAATTATTTCGCAGTTTGGCTTGGTCTACAATTCCTTTTTTTGCCGTATTACCAGCAAAAGTATTAATCACAATAACCCCTCCAGAAGCAATTGTACCATACTGAGTAGTCATGGCCAAATTATTTAATACTGCTACCCGTTTCACATTTCCTAAATCTACCCAAATAGGAACTTGCGTAAATATTTGTCCATCGACATCAAAAACCGCCGGCCGACGATTTTCAATGGAAGAGAGTCCTCTTATAAAAACACCCCCGTCTAGAATTTGTACTCCCTGTAATCTTCCGGTTGCAATTAAATTCATTATGTTTCCTGCGGCAAACGTGATTTCATCTTCCTGTATAAAGCCTATCCGCCCTGATGATCGCTCTGCATCTAGATATCCATAAGCAGTTTTAATAATATTTTCACGAACGTTATACTGCTCTTCAATATTTTTTTGTGAAAGCCTTTTACTGCTCTGAACTACGACCTCGTCCAATTCGTTCACATCAAGAATCATAACTGGGTTTAAAATACGAGTTACATCCTCAACGCGTATGCTTATGGTCTTCATACCCATGTAGGTATAGGTTAATACATCTCCTGTATCTGCAGCTATGCTATACTTACCAGCGGTATCGGAAAATACGGCTTCCCCGTTTTCCGTTATAGCAATTTGTACATTAGATATTGGACTGCTACCGTCTGAAACGGTACCTGAAATCTTACGCGCATCCTGTCCCCAAACAAAAACGGAACTAACAAATGCACAAACTAAAAGGAACATATTTTTTTTCATAGCTGAAGAATTAAGCGTTTTAGGTATTTGTAAGAAGTTACATTATAATTTTAACACTTCTCTTGTTTTTAACATTTATTAAACACAAAGCTTGCTATATTGATAGCCTTACTATTAAAACTTTATCCGTAAAGGTCTTTTACGGATACGAAACGACTTTGCATCATCCTTATTTTATGGATTGTATGAGTTAATACCTCAAAATTTAATCTATTAAATGAAATAGATGTAATATGCTGACAGGTACCTATTTCAATCTTACAATCGAAAATATAAACTAGTATATAGAACTATTATCTTATCAAATATTGTGCCGGCTAGTAGTTCAAAATAATATGAGGATTTAAACTATCGTATATAAGTTAAACAAGGAACATGTAAAAGCCACTCCCTTTAACAAAAGGAGGTGCTTGTACATGCCTAAAGACTTACATAAACTCGCTCCTTAGATGGTATATACGTTCCAGATGCATAAGGAGCTTCCATTCTGAAAAACCATCAATTCCCTTGATGCCCTTTTACCCTTGGCACCAACAACAATTCTGTTTGTCTTCCATTTACGTACCTAAAGCCGTCCTTACCATAAAAACCAGCCTCTTCTAACATAATACGGATGTCCTTTTTCCATTCCGGAATTGTAATGGTAGTATTCAATTCAATCGCATACACCGTATTTGGATTTAGCGGATAGTTCTCCCCATCATCTTTCATAACCCCACCTTGCGAATCCCACATCCCAATTGTTGTACCTGCAGAGTGACCATAAGCGCCTAATGGATGCGTATATATGGAAGGTCTTAATCCTGCCGCTTTGGACTCAGATAAGGCTTTTGCTAAAATTTCATTTCCCGTTCGTCCCTTTATCATATTCGTCGTTAAGAAATCTTGCACCCTATTACCATCCTTTAATCCATTAACAAGAAAATCTGGAGCTTTGGTCTCTTCTGGTTTTAAAACATAGGCCAACTCTTGGCAATCTGTATTTAATCTAAGATACGTAATCCCAAAATCGCAGTGCAATAGATCTCCGGGCATAATCACCATCTCATCTGGCTTGTTAGCAAAAGAGTAAAAATTTGCATCGTTTTCATTGCTGGTGCGCTGCACATCTACGGTAGGGTGAAACCAGGTCTCCAATCCCATATCCGTTACTTTTTGGCGCATCCACCAGACTACTTCTGTTGTTTTGGTAACCCCTGGCGTAATCACTTTTTCAGAAAATGCTTCAGCTATAATATCATGGGTGATATCTACCAACTGGTCAAAAATAACCATTTCGCGTTCGGTTCGGGTCTCTATCCACCGTACGGCCAATTGCTCAGCTGAGACTACCTTTGAATGCATTTTTTTTGGAAGGTTGGCCATAAATTCATCATAATCCGTCTTGTCCAATCCGTCTGCTATGTTGTGATCTTTTGAAAAATTAAGACCTATTGTATTTGGGTTGCGTTCATCTATTAGCTGCATTAAGCGTTTCCATTGATTCGGTTCTTTTTCCTTATCCCATGCTGAAATTATATTATCTCCAACATTGTAACGTGCCACGGCCAGTTTCTCTATGGTATTCTTTGTTTTATTCCTGTAAAACAAAAGGATAGTTCGTCTTCTGGCGTTTAACCAGGTAGCAGGTAACATTGTTTTCAACACAGGATCTTCGTTGTATTCCCTAGAAATAACTACCCACATGTCTATTCCGGAAGTGTCCATTAATTCGGGTAACAGATTATTGAAACGGTCGTCCAATATTTCGTCTACCACCCTGGCCCTATCTTGCTCGGGAAGTATTTGTTGGGCGTTAAGACTGATTGTCAGCAGTATAAGAGAAAAGTGTAAAACGTATTTCATGTTAGTTTTATTTATGCCATGAAAATACAAAAATATTATATTAGCGAGATAGGATACTATCAGATTTCTAGGCTGAAAATTCACCCAATTCATAGTGCCTCGATAAAAGTAGTTGTAGCAACTTAAGCCCCTTATCCAATAACACTTCGCAATGTAGCCATCCGGTTAACCTTTCCGTTTTTAGTCTCCTTAAAACTCGGAACCAAAATAACATCCTTTGGAATTTCAAATTTATCGAGGAATACTGAACCTGATATTGTTTCTAAGCTATTTCCGATGTCCGATTTTCCTTCAACAAAGAGCACTAACTTTTGCCCTAATTTTTCATCTGGAAGTCCTGCTACAAAAAATCGCTGCATTACAATTTTAGTTAATTTAGCTTCGATACGTTCAGGAAATAATTTTATACCTCCCGAATTGATTACGTTATCATAACGGCCCAACCACTCAAATTCCGTTTCAGAAATCATACGTACCATGTCGTTGGTTACCACCTCGGCATCACGTATACCGGGTGCGTTAATTACTAAGCAATCCCGGTTATCCATCGTTATGCTAACCTCCGGAAGAACTTTGAAGGCATTGCTCTCTTGGTCAGTTTTAATATTTTCATGCTGATTTATTCGCTTTAAGGCGATGTGGGTAATCGTCTCCGTCATGCCATAGGTTTCGTAGATATTGCTCGTCTTATCCTGTACCAATTCCTTTAAATCATCTGAAAAAGGTGCACCTCCAACAATTAGCGTTTTAATAGCATCTATAGTAGCTATTGAATTTCTTAGTTGCAGCGGTACCATAGCGGCAAAATCAAATTTTGCGTTAGTAGCCCCCAAAGGATTTGATACTGGTGCTACACAAATTACATCCAAACCTAAAGCTAGAGCACGAACAAGCATCATTTTACCAGCAATAAATTCCGTAGGCAGGCAATGTAGTGCTGTGTTTCCTGGCTCTAATTCAAAAAATATACCTGTTGCTAGGGCAGAGTTGACCATATGCTCCTTTTTGATAACAAGCTGCTTTGGTGCTCCGGTAGAACCGGATGTTTGCACCTTTATCGTCAACGATGTCGACAACCAATCCAAAAGAAATTCTCCGATACGCACTTCAAACGCCGCCCCCTCCTTTATCAAACAATAAGCTTGTTCCTGTAAGGTCACCGCATTGTAAGAGACTCCGTTCAATCGAAATTCCGGATGTATAGTTCTCTCTTTCAATTATTCTAATTCTTTTGCATTAAACTCATCCTCGGACAATACCTTGCCCGTGAGTTTTTCTTTCCAATCATTCCAATTATACATTTGAGAAAAAATAAACAGAAGTATGGGAAACACAACAAAAATTGGAATTAAAACATCCCAACCCAAGACCGGGTCGGAAATATCCCGATAGACAGAATTGGTCTGGAAAGCGGTCCAATCTGCCGTGACCAATAAAGCCGCAGTTAAGTTGTTAGCGGCATGGAAGCCTAATGCCAACTCCAAACCTTCGTCCATAAGGGTAATGATGCCTAAAAAGAACCCTGTACCTATATAATAAATCAAAATACCGTAGCCTATTTTTTCAACCTCTGGATTAGCAATATGCATAAGGCCGAATAACAATGAAGTAAAGACCAAAGGAAACCATCTATTTTTGACTGCAACACCTAAACCCTGCATCATATAACCCCTAATAAAATACTCCTCCATACTGGTCTGTATTGGAATCATAAGTATCGCTACTACTGCTAAAATCAAAAAAGGACCCAAATTAAAATTGTACTCGTAATCATCTGGAGACAAATACATTTCCAAAAAGATAAAAAGAACCGTTATAACAGCCCATAACACAAAAGCAAACAGCACTCGGGACCAATCTACTTTTTTTCTGGAGGTGGTAAGTGACGTTATGGTTTGTTTATGCGCAAATTTCACAAAGAGAAAAAGGAATAGCAATCCTATCGCAAACATCACCAACATATAAAAGAAAAAGGGGTTAGAACCTAAGGCCCTGGATAGTATACCCATATCCTCATTCGCAGTCAATAAAATAGATAATGACCCTGTTTTTGCTATCAATGCCGCCACAAGGGGTATTGCCCCAACTATCTGCCAGCCAAAAAATACAATAATGATACCCACCAAATAGCGCCAAGCTTCACTCAACCCCTTATACGCCTGTTCTATATACATAAATCCTCAATTAAATGTTCTTGCCATAGGGTGTTCCTATCGTAATAAATACCTCCTTTAGAGACGGTTAACGGACTATCAAAATTATTCGTAAATAAACCCCCTGTACCCAAACCTTGGGGTAAGGAGTTTCCTAAAGTAGCTGTCCATTGCGCAATAGCGTTAAGCCCAACATTACTTTCCAAGGCACTAGTTACCCACCATCCAATATTATGCTTCTTCGCTATAGCTATCCACTCTTCGCTGCCTTGGAAGCCGCCTACCAAACTGGGTTTTAAAATAATATACTGTGGGTTTATCCTTTTTAAAAGTTCTTCCTTCTCGGTAAATTCAGTTATCCCAATTAGCTCTTCATCTAAAGCAATAGGCAAGGGTGTGCGCTCACATAAGGTTTTCATATGCTCCTGCTGACCTTGTTTAATGGGCTGTTCAATGGAATGTAAATCCAATTGCGACAGTAGCTTTAGTTTATCTAATGCTTCGTCAGGTGAAAATGCACCGTTGGCATCTACCCGCAGTTCCATTTTATCTTTATCGAATTTCTTTCGGATAGACGCTAATAAGTTAACCTCGGCATCAAAATCTATAGCACCTATCTTCATTTTTATACAACGGAAACCTTCTTCGATTTTTTGCTGTATCTGTTCTTGCATATATTCCGGTTCTCCCATCCAAATGAGTCCATTTATTTCAATAGGACGTTCTGATTTCATAAAGTCTGAGGGAAAGAGCTCAAAAGGATTTTCCGATGTAAGGGATAGTACAGCTTGTTCTAATCCGAACTGGATACTCGGATATTGATTTAAAGCATTTAATAAGGTTTTTTTATCACTTTTAATATTGGCAATCAACCATTTAAGCTGCTCCTCGTAACCCGGCACATCATCGTGACTTAGACCTCTAAAAAGCCCGCACTCCCCAATTCCATAACGTCCATTTTCTTCTAAAATCAAAAACCAGGTTTCCTTGGTTCGCAAAACCCCACGCGAAGTGCCGCTGGGGTTCTTAAAATTTAAATCATACTTTTTATACCTTGCTTTCATATAAACATATAAATTTAGGTATATTTTCATTGTTTAAAAGAAATTCATGAGCAGTATCGGAGAAAAAGTTATTTGGATTACGGGAGCCTCCTCAGGCATTGGTGAGGCCTTAGCCTATGAACTTGGCAAAAAAGGAAATCGACTCGTATTATCGGCACGAAGAAAGGACGCGTTAGAACGCGTAAAATCCAAGTGTAGTTTTCCTGAAAACGTAGCCGTTCTACCACTAGATCTATCCCATTTTGATTCGCTTCCAGACATCACCGAAAAAGCAATAGCACAGTTCGGGAAAGTTGATATTTTAATTAATAATGGAGGTATTAGTCAACGTTCCCTCATCGCTGAAACTAAATTTGAAGTATTTAAGAAGATGATAGATGTTAACTATTTGGGCACAATTCAGTTAACCAACTCATTACTACCGCATTTTATAAAAAATAAACAGGGACAATTTGTCACTATAACAAGTTTAATGGGGAAGTTTGGATCACCTTATCGTTCCGGTTATTGTGGAGCAAAACATGCCTTACATGGCTTCTTTGATGTGTTACGAATGGAGCATGAGAAAGATACCATAAGCGTTACGCTTATCTGTCCAGGATTTATTCAAACAGATGTGGCTAAAAATGCTTTGACCGCAGATGGCAGCGCCCAAGAAAAACAGGATGAGGCCACAGCCAAAGGCTTGCCCGTTGCAACATGTGCAAAAAAGATTATTCGTGCAATAGAAAAGAAAAAGTTTGAGGTCTATATAGGTGGTAAAGAAACTTTCGCCATTTACTTAAAACGCTTCTTTCCTAAGTTACTACACAAAGTAGTATTGAAAAGTGCCGTACGATAAACCTTATTTGAAATTAAACCAAAAGCGAACACCATCAGCGGTTCTATCGGTATTTAAGTTGGTTTGCAACTGATTTGCCAATCTATTCATTAAACGTATACCCATGGAGGAATTTGCCCGTTCCTCAGTATCCTCTGGCAATCCTACACCATTATCGGTATACTCAAAGAATCCTTCCTGACCAGAAAGCTTTCTTATATGGATATAGATTTTTCCATTATCCTCATCATTTGGGAATGCATATTTAAAAGAATTAGAAACCAGCTCGTTCAAAATCAATCCAAAAGGAATTGCACGATCTATATCTAACTCCACCCCTTCTGCATCAATGGTAATATTGATATTGTGCCCCCCTTTTTTATAAACAGATTGCACACTATTGATAAGGCTTTCTATATAGCCCTGCATTTCTATTACAGACAAATCATCGTTCTGATATAGCTTCTGATGTATTAATGCCATAGCCTTAACCCTGCTCTTCCCTTCTTCCAAAGCTTCTATGGCTGCCTTGCTGCGCGTATTTTTGGTCTGTAAACTCAACAGACTAGATACCATCTGTAGATTATTTTTCACACGATGGTGTATCTCCTTCAGCAAGGAATCTTTCTCTACTAGCGCGTTTTCAATAATATGCTTTTGCTCGGCGATAAGTCTTTGATTTTTTATACTTTTTAGGTAAGCGTACACCAACCCGGCAAAGCCGAGTAATGTAAATACTAATGAAATAAAAACAAGGCTAATACTCTTATCTTTTTCAATAATATCTATTCTGGATTTCTCCAAGGCCAGCTTTTGTTTTTCCAGCATATTTCTGGAGTTTTCCAAATTTTGGTTGAGTACCGAAGTGAGTTGCTGGTTAATAATTTTAGAGTCGTTATCATCTATAGAATCCCTTATTCTTACATTTCGTTTTAAGTATGTAGAAGATGACTTGTAATCACCGGTTCTATCATAATATGCAGCATATAGCCTATTTTTTTTTAGGATATTAGCCGCTTTTCTGGGTGTATCTATTTCACTTAAATAATCGGTAGCCTTTGCAAAATCGTTTAATTGGAGGTAGCACTCCGCCAACTCCAAAGAATTTTCAATTAAATCGGAAGAAAATTTACCTTTGTTATATTCGTTTATAGTCTCCACACTCTCTTCCAGAAAAGGAATGGCTTTTTTATAATCCTTGTCCAAAACATGGCATTTTCCAATATTTCCTAAAATTTTACCTTTTAAAACATGGGCGGCTACAAGCTCCTGTTCGGTTCTATTTATTAAAATATCATTGAAGTAGACATCTAAAAAAGCATTAGCCTTTTTAAAATAGGATAAGGCGGTAGGGACCGACTTATCCAATCGAAGATAGTTGCCTACGTTGTTATTATAATTTGCTTTAGCGTAAAAGTCACCCTCATCTATTAAGCTTTTCTGTTCTGCTATATAATCCTTCATAGCTTTACGATATTGCCCTAAATTGGAATAAATATCATAAAACATGATATTCTCCGTAAGTCCTAATTCTCGTTTCATACTACGAATTTCAAACTGTCTTTCATAAAGTTCTAGTTTGGAATAATTGGTGTCCATCAATTCTAGAATGATGGTTTTAATTTCTATATCAAAACGATTAAGCTCATCATATAAACTTTTAGTAATCGCCAAGCTTTTTTCATAGTCCCCTAAATCGTAGTATATCTGGGACTGAATAAGCTGGTAGTCAACCACAGCGATGGAATCGTTAGTTTTTTGTGAGGTATTGAGATATACATTAACAGAATCTAGCCAATCGTAAGCAGAATTCTTGGTGTACCTATTTTGGGTTTCAAAGAAGAATCTGGAACGCTCCTTACCCCCCTGTAGTTCTTTAAACTCCTTAAAAAAATCATGTTCTTGAGAAACGATGTCCTGAGCATGCACCGTACAAACAAATAGAAGAGCAAATAAACTTGCCGTTGTTCTCAAATAATTAAATGTTTTCATATCATGTACTACACTACTTCAAACATAAGGATATTCCTTGATGTTGCTAGTTTTTTGTTGTGACCAAATCTTAAAACAAACACTGAACTACGCTTTTTAAAACACCTCAAACATATGCAAGGTGCTACACTTAATCCTACAGGAAACTTAAAACACCTTTAATACTTTCGCTGAATAAGCATAAGTAACTATAAATCAATAATTTACATATAAACAAAATCTAATTTTTAGCCAAACAGCGATTCAGTTATACTACATTAGTGTACATATGACATACACAGGAAAGCATTCATAAATTGTTGTGTAAGTAGTGATTTTTGTTGTTTGCAAACGGAAGGATATAAAGGGAGCTATAACCGTTTGTAGCGGTAAACGCCACCAGAAATGTTAAAGTAAACTACTGATAAGCGGACAAATCAATACAGCCGTCTTCTTAATTTGATAAAATAGTTTTTACAAACGATTTAAGAATTCATTGCAGATATAATAAATTCCTTAAAGTCCTTAGAAATAGGAATAAGATTATTATTGATCATAATATCCTTCGAATTTATGGCATCAATATGATCTACATTAACGATGTATGACTTATGTGCCCTATAGAATTTATTCTTGGGTAACTTTTCTAAATAGTCCTTTAAAGGGGACCTCACCAAAAATTTCTTATCCGCAGTATTTACCTCTAGGTATACATTATCAGCCTTTATAAAATGGATGTCAACAAACTGAATTCTGTAGTACAAATGTTGTTTTTTGACAAAAATAGAATCCTTTAAAATGGAATTGGACATTGCTACATTGTCGCTCGATTCATCATTCTCGGTATTCGTATCCTTAGGAGCTTGTTTTCCGTAGATAAAATTTGACAATGCAATCTCTATAGATGTATACAAGTCTTGCTGTTCAAAAGGTTTTACCAAATAACCGTTAGGTTTTACGGTCTTAGCGTTTTCAACAGTAGCCCTGTCCGAGTTTGACGTAACGAATATAAAAGGTATGTCGTAATGCTCTCGAATATGCTTACCCAAATCTATCCCAGTTTTATCGGAAGCTAAAATAATGTCTATCAAAACTAAGTCTACCTGCTTTGATTTCAATACCTCTACCGCTTGTTCATAAACGATAACGTTATCCACTATTTCATAACCAATCTCCTCCAACATCGACTGCATGTCATCTGCGATAATGACGTTATCCTCAACTATGAGTATTTTAATAGCTTGTTCCAAAGTTATTTATGGTTTAGAAGGTTTATACTCAAAATTACAAAAAATAAATATAACTAAAGTAAAACAGGATTGCCAATAGAAATGTACTCAAAGCTAACTTTTTAAGTTCCGGATCTAGTGCTTGTGGGCTCTTGGTTTTCCTTACAAATCCTAAATGAATAAAAATTGGAATAAAAGCAACAAGACATACCAATTGAATATAGTTCACAAAATCAGAGAAAATGAATCCAGCCACACATAGGAAAGACAAAATCAATAGCAGCGCGTGGTACTTTTTACCCCTTTCAAAACCTATTTTTACAACTACCGTATTCTTACCTGCTAGTTTATCCGATTTAAAATCCCTAAGGTTATTTAAATTAAGAACCCCAACACTCAACAAACCTATGCTAACTGCAGGAAGTAAAGAAATCAATGGGATGCTTTTTATATACAGGAACATACTTCCTAAAACACCCACTAAACCAAAGAATACAAATACGAAAATATCACCTAAACCTCTGTATCCATATGCCGTTTCGCCAACGGTGTATTTAATTGCTGCCCAAATACATATACCACCTAATACAAGAAACAAAAGCGATAAAAATAGATTGTCGCTACCGAAAGCCACATACAACAAGGCAACCACAAGAACCATGCTAATAAAAGCGGAAAGCATTACGCCTCTTTTTAAGACCTCACGAGTCAATAATCCACTCTGCAAAGCTCTTTTGGGTCCAATTCTACTGTCATTGTCAGTTCCCTTAACACCATCACCATAATCATTGGCAAAGTTAGAAGTTACCTGAAATCCAATGGTAGTTAAAATTGCAAGAAAAAAAATGATGTAATTTATTTCCCCGTATATACTCGCGATAGCGGTACCTACAAGAATTCCTGAAACGGATAAGGGAAGTGTTCTTGGTCTAGCAGCATTTATCCAAACTTTAATGCCTGTCACTAGTAAGGATCCTCTATTTGAATTCGTTTTCCTTCTTTATAAGAAGCTACAAAAGCATCATCAAAACCTAAGTCTACCAATTGCTTTCTAAAAGATTGCGCTTCTACCAATGTTTCAAAATTACCTAGTGAGTACGAATAAAAAGGGTTTGTTTTTACAAACAGGGTATTGGTGAGGGCTTCAGAAGCTAGGGTGACATTATTATCCACGAAGGATTTTACTTGAACGGAGTAAATTGTCTCCTTCTCTAAAAATTCCTTAGCTAAATAAAATTCCTTTACCAAGCTCAGCTCAGCGTTCTGCACTTTTAAATTATCAATACGAGTTTTAATAGCATCTAGGCTATCTATAGAAACTAATAAATTATTATTCTGCCTTTCATAACTGTTGGACATGCTCCAACCTGCTGCCAAGGAACCAAATGCCAAGCCACCGATTAAAAAGAAGGTCGTAATGCCCGCAAAAATATTACGCTGTATTTTACTTTTCTTAAGCTCTTTGTTCTTGTACTTAATCTGGTCCAATAAACGTTCATTGATAATTTGAGCCTTATCAATGTCTTTGTGGAGTTCTAATAAATCACTTTCTTCTATAAACGGCATCTGTGGGATGTTTAAAAACTAAACTTATTAAATGTAAGTAAAATTTCAAAGTATATTTTAAATTCTACGGTATATATGCAAAAATAAACGTTACAATGTAGTACACCAACAAAAAAGGGAATGATTTGTTGCTCATAAAACTGAAATACAAGCGATTAAGAGTTTTATCATTCAACATATTACTCTTCTGCCAATCGTATCCCATCATCTTCCAACTTTATTTTTCTTGCCTTATAAAGTGTCCCCAAACCTTTCTTAAACGTTTTCTTGCTCATCTGCATGATATCCCTTATTTCTTCGGGACCCGATTTATCGTGTAAGCCTAGAAAGCCACCTTGCTCCTTAATTACGTTATAAATCTTATTTGCTGCCGGTTCCAAAACCCTACTCCCTAAAGGTTGCAAGGAAATGTCTATTTTATTATCCTTTCTGATGGTTTTTACACAACCTGGTAGAACATCACCAATATTAATCGTTTTGAAAACCTCATTAAAATACACTAAACCTTTGTGCTTTTCATTTACGATTACCTCCCAACCTAAATCGGTTTGCCTTGTGACTACCAAATCAACTTCGTCCCATTCCCTAAATTGCAAACTCTCGTTACTCAAAAATTTATCCAACTTATTAGATGCAACTAGTCTTCCGCTACGGCTGTCCAAATAACAATGCACTACATACCATTGTCCTTCTTTCATTTTATCTCGTTGCTCTCTAAAGGGCACCAAAAGATGTTTCTCTAATCCCCATTGCATAAAGGCACCAAATTCATTGATTTCAGCTACCTGTAATAATCTGAATTCACCCAACATAATGTAGGGTTCTAAGGTTGTAGCTACAGGGCGTTCATCGTAATCCAAATAGCAGAACACCTCAATCGTCTTTCCTATTTCATAACCTTCCGGAACATATTTATTTGGCAAAAGAACATCGTTTCCTTCTTCGTCGCCTAAAAAAAGTCCTACACTGGTATCCCTAAGGATTTCTAACCTATTTTTTTTACCTAACTCAATCATTCTACAAAATTACATTTTATATTTCGCAAGACCACTTTATTCGGGTTCAAGTTCTTTACTAACCACTATTCGTATTACTGAATTGAACCCTAAGAAATTAAACCAAAAAAAAAGCCATTTCAAAAGAAACGACTTTTTTACTCTTAAAATATGCTGTACTAGTATATAGAAGCCTTCTTAAAATGCTTGCATAACATATAGTAAACTACCGCTCTATGCTTGTTCTTGTTTGAAGAACCATAGGTATCCAATACGCTTTTAACCGCATCCATAAGTGCTGGAGAATCAGCCAAACCTAATTTTTTGACAAGGTAATTATTCTTTACCGTTTCTAGTTCTTTTTCATCACCACCGGAAACTTTAGAAGCATCCAAGTTGTAGATTGATGGTCCTAAGCCAACAGTAACTTTGGTAAGCAAGTCCATGTCAGCACTTTCCCCGAACTTATCCTTAATGTCCGCTGCGTACTTTTCGATTAAATCATCACGTTTACTCATAATCTTTAGTGTCTTTAATTAATGGTTAATATTTCTCTAAGATATAAAATGAAAGTAATCCATCAAAATTTTATTATTTAATAATCTAGGGGTTTGGATCTCAAGTAGTTTTGGCTTGTCGGATACATCGTAAAATTTGGACAATTCCTCTTCTAAAGAGTTCGCATCATTAGCCTTTTGATAGCCCAATCCAAACATCTGGCAAAGTGCAAACGCATTCAGCTCATGTTTGGTTTCAAAAAAGCGTTCGAAATTTTCCGAATCTTCTTTCCCTGGCAATATCCTAAAGATTCCTCCTCCGTTATTATTAATGAGGATAATCCTAAAATCGGACCTTATATAATCGTTCCAAAGAGCATTACTATCGTAAAAGAAGCTTAGGTCACCAGTAATTAAAAGCGTTGGATTTTTTTCGTGTTGGGATGCTCCTATTGCTGTTGAAGTACTACCATCTATACCACTTGTGCCCCGGTTACAAAACACGTGAACCGACTCTTTTATACGGAACAATTGTGCATATCGTATTGTAGAACTATTGGCCAACTGCAATTGATACTTTTCTGGGATACTTGTAAGCGTTGTCTTAAAAACAGAGAAATCTGAAAATGGAATCTGTTTTAAATAGGAAACTTCCTTCTGTAGGTAATTTATTTTTACAGCGTTCCAATAGTAGAAATAGTTGCTTTCTAACCCCTTATGTTGTTTATAAAACACTGTAATAACACTATTAATTGAAGTTTTCAGATGAGTATCCAAACAAAAAAAGGTGTCGTTCGCCCTTTTCTCGCCAATATGCCAATGGTGTTTTGGGGCGTACTGTCGTAAAAAGGCCTTTATTTTTTTGGAAACGATAAGTCCACCAAACGTAAGCAATACATCTGGTTGTAAGGCCTTAAAAAGCTCAACTTTATTCTCTGAGAGCTCTATTGGCGCTATTAAGGTGTCAATACTATTAAAAAAGTTAAGATGATGCAGGTTCGAGGTGGTTTCCGTTAATACCATAACCGAGGGGTCGTTTGCTAAATTATCCAAGAGCGCTTGCTCTACCCAGTCGGGCTCATTTACACCCACCAAAACCATCTTTCGTGTGGTACTTTGCCATATTTCTTTGAACTTATCCAATGCAACAGGCTTGTCTTTTTTTTCAAGGGAAAAGGAGCTCGTAGAATGCACTGTTGCTTCCTTTACAAAATCATACAAGGGTTCCTCAAACGGAACGTTTATATGAATCGGAAGTAAAAACTCCTGAACTTTCTGCAACGCACGGTTGAGTTCTACATCATTAAATTTTTGAATTTCTTTTTGTAGCGTACTCACATCCTTACCCACGAGCCAATCCGGGGTATATCGTAAAATTCTATCCGTAGCATGTGAGACATCTTGTCTTAGGTTGGCAGTATACCCTATGTGCCTATCAAATATATTATCTTGGCGAATTGTCTGCCCATCACCAACGTCAATCTTATATGCTGGTCTATCTGCTGAAATAACCACGAGAGGAATTTCGCTATAAAAAGCTTCAGCTACAGCTGGGTAATAGTTCAATAGTGCACTACCTGATGTGCAAATTACTGCAACGGGCTTCCTAAGATTTTGTGCTATACCAAGGGCAAAAAAGGCAGCACATCTTTCATCTACGATACTGTAACAGGTAAAAAAAGAATCCTCAGAAAAGGAAATCGTCAACGGGGCATTTCTAGAACCTGGAGAAATTACGATATTGGTAATACCGTTTAGCTTACACTGGGCTACTACGGTTTGTGCTAATGGAATTGACGAATATTTCATGCATTACAAAAATACAACCTGTAGCTTACTTAACCCAATAGTTCGTTGGTTAAGTAGCAAGCAAACGCAACATCGTCTGTGCTTTGCTCTCGGTTTCCTGCCACTCTTTTTTGGGGTCAGAATCTGCGGTAATTCCACCGCCTACATAAATGATAAACGAATCGCCGACCTTTTGCATACACCTAAGATTTACATACAGCTCCGAAGTCCGCACAACCGATCTATATGCACTGTTTTCTTGGTTTCTTCGATTCCTATTTCTCGTTCTTTCTTCCTTGTAGTTCAGTTCTCCCAAAAATCCTGTATAATAGGCACGTTGATACTTCTCATTATCCTGAATAAAACGTTTGGCGTCCGTTAAGGGCAAACCACAAACCGCAGGTGTAGGGTGTAATGCTGTCACCAAATCCTTTAACATCCCTTGGGCAAATCTACCTGTTATTTTAGACCTTAAATGCCAAAGATGTCCGGCCTTTATAGTTTCTACATTGGCCACGTCAACTTCCTTTGCCCTAGTCTTAAGCACCTCAGCAATATAGTCTGTAACCAATTGTTGCTCCGTTATTTCCTTCGTTCTCCACTTAGGGAGCTCCTCCCCTACTTTTTGATTCTGTGTACCGGCCAAGGACATGGTCGTAAAATTTAAGCCGCTTGTCTTTATTAGAATTTCTGGTGTAGCACCCAACCACATTCCCACTTTGGGATGGTACCAGAGGTAGCAAAAGGCATTGGGATAAGCGCTCAAAAGCTCTTGAAACGTAGTAAAAATAGGTTTGGAAAACGGAACTTTAAAATTTCTAGAGAGTACTATTTTTTTATAATTTCCCGCACGTATTTCTAAAATTGCTTTTTCCACTAAGGCACTATAACGTGCTTCTTCATCAAAATCGCTTAGTATATCCTGATTTACATCTGCAGTTTTGTCTGATGTAAGTTCTAGCGGCGCCTGACAAACCTCTTCACTTTTTAGGAGAATAGGCTGTTCATTGTTTAAAAATGGAGCGAATATAAAACCTTGTTCCGTATAGTCCGTGACCTTGTGTATTGTATCATCAGCCTGTAAAATTGCATTTAAAACAAACTCCCTTGGCTTGCTATATAAAACAAAGGGAAGCTCCTTCTCCAAATGCGTTTTGGCTCTGGCGAGTAGTTCGGTACTCATATTATTCTCTTGGTAATGCGATAGTCGTTAATTTACATACCGATATCAACTGGTCTGTTTCGTCGGTGATTTTAATATCCCACAATTGCGTAGTCCTACCCTTGTGGATAAAGGTTGCTTTTGCAAATACATAACCGGATACAATACTTTTTACATGGTTGGCGGATACCTCTATACCTCGAACTATAAATTGCTGCGCATCAAGAAAAATATAGGACGCAGCACTCCCTACACTTTCTGCAAGAGCTACCATAGCGCCTCCATGCAGCACTCCGTCCGGTTGATGCACCCTTGGATTAACAGGCATCCTTCCGACTAAAAAGTCCGCCCCCACATCAACATATTCAATCTCTAAGGTCTCCATTAAGGTGTTCTTGGAAGATGCGTTACAAATGTTCAGGATCTTTTCTTTGTGCTCGTTCATCTTTTTTTTGTAAAATTAAGGAATAGTAGAGCAATGTGCTTATGAAATTAATTTATATGTGGACGAAGTGGATAGTTTGTAATGGGCAGAAAAAAGACAAAGAGTTAGAACACCATTTTTGAACATGAACTCGACTTCAGCTTATATTTGAGTTTGAGATTCTAAACTAGAATTAAATACGAATGAATAGTAAAACAAAAGCAGTATCCTACACCACCCAGAATACGTACACTACCTTGAATACTCTAAATTCTGCAACCAAGAACGTTTGGGTCGTTTTTCATGGTATTGGGTATTTAAGTCGCTACTTTTTAAAATATTTTAACGAACTGAATACCGACGAGAACTACATTATTGCCCCGCAAGCTCCGTCTAAATATTATTTAAACGACACCTACCGCCATGTGGGTGCTAGTTGGCTCACCAAAGAGGACACAAACCAAGAAACTGGAAATGTAATCCAATATGTTGATGCTGTTCTTCATGCAGAAGCAATTCCAGAGCATTGCAAAATTATTGTCTTTGGATTTTCCCAAGGGGTTTCTATAGCGACCCGATGGTTAGCTCAAAAGAAATTAAACTGCGGCAAACTTATTCTCTATGCAGGCGGCTTACCCAAGGAGCTTACTCCCGAAGATTTTGAGTATTTGATCACGAATAAAACAGAGGTTTCAGTAATTATAGGAACCAATGATGCCTATCTTACACCAGAACGGTTACTAGAGGAAGAAGAAAAAGCGAAACACCTATTTAAAGGAAAAGCGAAAGTAATACGATTTGAAGGCGGACATGAAGTGAAAAAAGATATTATTAATTCCTTAGTTTGATAGCTATGAGTACTATTTTGGATAATTCAAAGGTCAAACTAATGCCGTTGCAAGCTGAGCACTGGAAACTACTTTGGCCCATTGCACAACACCTAGATCTACACACCTACGGTCCCAGTGATGTTTCCACGATTGAAAAATTAAAAAACTACATACAAGTGGCCTTAGAGGAGGCTGCTCTTCAAAAATCTGTTCCGTTTGTTATTTACAATCAAGTAAATAACGAAGTAGTAGGCTGCACTAGATTCGGAAATATAGATAACGATGATAAGTCACTTCATATTGGGTGGACCTGGATTTCCCCAGCAGTACGAGGAACAGGTTTTAACCATCAAATGAAATTATTAATGCTCACGTACGCTTTTGAAACCTTGTTATTCGAGAAGGTAGAATTCCGGATAGATGAAAGAAATATCGCATCAAGAAAAGCCGTTGAAAAACTAGGTGCTAGCCTTGAGGGAATTCTTAGAAAAAACAAAGTGGTAAAAAATGGATTTCGAAGAAGTTCTTGCTGTTATGGTATTCTTAGAGAAGAATGGCCAGAACTCAAAAGGACAAGGTTTTAGACGTTTAATTTAGGCGACAGCACTACCCTCTTTAAAAAAATAGCATCCAAAAAGCGCCCTCTTACTTCTCTTTAACTTCTACCTCGTAATACGTAATTTTCCTTGTAACATATGAATTCTCGGGTGCGATAATCTGCTTTACCCAGTTCCCGTCTACTTTATTATCATATTGATATATATAGGTCTTTTTTTCCGTGGTAGTTATTCCTTTTGCCACTTCTTGTACCAACATATCGTTTTCGTCATAACTATACGTGGTGCGTGTTGTAGGTGCAAAAGTCTTCTCCACCTCCTTATATTCAAATTCTTGTTTTGCGATTAGTTTTCCTGAACTATCAAAAACCTCTTCAAATGCTTTGTTGGCTTCTCCTCGTAGAAATTCTTTAATCAAAACTACTTCTTGAACAGTCCCGTTCTTTTTTTTGAGTGTTGATGTCCGAATCGATTTTAGTGGAACGTTATTAATTAAATAGGTAATCGTGTATTCCCCCTTATACTTTTTGTATTCTACCAAAGTCTCATCTATGCCCTCATCATTGATACGCGTCATTTTAACTAAATCTCCATTAGCATCGTACTCGTAACTATATTGCTCTAAAAATTCATTCTCATAGGAAACTATTTTCTCCGTTACTTTCCTATGCTCAAGGGTATCCAATTGATAAACGTGTGCTATTGAAGTGCTGGGATCAAACGTATTATCCCGATAGGATTCCGACCTTTTTTCCGTTAGCTCTCCGTCTTTATAGGTATAAGAAACCAAATCATAGTCCGCATCATTAAATCGGGTAATTGCTTTGGTCAAACGCCCCAAGGTATCAAAATCATATTCTTCCTTGCCGTAACTGGTACTAACCAAACAGGTCTTTACATTATTATTTAAATCAAAATCCTTTAAGGTAAATAATTCAATTTCTTGGGCGTGCGAATACCAAACATTAATTACAAGCAGGAGTAAGAGAAAACGGGAACATGGATTAAACATAGCAACAAAGGTACTTTTTATTGTAATAAGCAAAAACAAAATATGTGCCAAACTAAAAAGGGCCGGATAAATCCGGCCCTTTTCTCTACTAAAATTATTAAGAAGATTATTTAACTTCTTCGAAGTCTACGTCTTCAACGTTATCACCCTCAGGAGCTCCTGCATCATCTGCCGTAGGTTCTCCTTGTGGAGCACCGCCGCCTTGTTGCGCGTCTGCCTGTGCTTTGTACATTTCTTCGGAAGCTACTTTCCAAGCTTCGTTTATTTTATCCAATGCTGGCGTTATAACGGCTAAATCTTTAGATTCATAAGCAGCTTTTAACTCCGTTAAAGCATCTTCGATAGGCTTTTTCTTATCATCCGATAATTTATCACCAAACTCCTCCAATTGCTTTTCGGTCTGGAAAATCATGCCATCCGCTTCATTTAACTTATCTGCTGTTTCCTTCGCTTTCTTGTCAGATTCTGCGTTTGCTTCTGCTTCTGCCTTCATTTTCTTGATTTCCTCCTCGGTCAATCCTGAAGAAGCTTCGATACGTATATCTTGGGTCTTGTTCGTTGCTTTGTCAGTAGCAGAAACTTTAATGATCCCGTTTGCGTCAATATCAAAGGTTACTTCAATTTGAGGGGTACCTCGTTTAGATGGTGGAATACCGTCTAAATGAAAACGTCCTATAGACTTATTGTCATTTGCCATTGGGCGCTCACCTTGCAATACATGAATCTCAACAGAAGGCTGATTATCTGCAGCCGTTGAAAATACTTGAGACTTTTTAGTTGGTATCGTAGTGTTCGACTCTATTAATTTAGTCATTACACTTCCCATGGTCTCAATTCCTAGAGATAAAGGTGTTACGTCTAATAACAATACATCCTTAACATCACCTGTTAAAACACCACCTTGTATGGCAGCACCTACGGCAACAACCTCATCCGGGTTAACTCCTTTTGAAGGCTTCTTACCAAAGAATTTCTCTACAGCCTCTTGTACTGCAGGGATTCTTGTAGAACCACCTACTAGAATAATTTCATCAATATCACTTTTGGATAATCCTGCAGCTTTCAATGCAGTCTGGCAAGGCGCTATAGTTCTCTTTACCAAATCGTCTATCAACTGGTTGAATTTCGCTAATGTCAACGTACGAACCAAGTGCTTAGGTCCAGAAGCCGTTGCTGTAACATAAGGTAAGTTGATTTCAGTTTGCGCAGAAGAAGATAACTCAATTTTAGCCTTTTCAGCAGCTTCTCTTAAACGTTGTAATGCCATGGCATCGTCACGCAAATCAATACTTTCATCTTTCTTAAACTCATCTGCCAACCAGTCAATAATTTTCTGATCTACATCATCACCACCTAAGTGCGTATCCCCATCGGTAGATAATACTTCAAAAACACCATCACCCAATTCCAATATGGAAACATCATGTGTACCACCACCAAAATCAAAAACAACGATTTTTTGATCGGTATCTTTTTTATCCATTCCGTATGCCAAAGAAGCGGCAGTTGGTTCGTTAATGATACGTTCTACCGTTAGTCCGGCAATTTCGCCAGCTTCCTTAGTAGCTTGTCTTTGCGCATCATTAAAGTAAGCAGGTACGGTAATAACCGCTCTTGTTACATCCTGACCCAAATAATCCTCAGCAGTTTTCTTCATTTTTTGAAGAATCATAGCTGATAATTCCTGTGGAGAATACATCCGTCCATTGATATCTACTCTTGGCGTATCATTATCACCTTTAACCACTTTGTAGGGTACTCGTTTCGCCTCTTTGCTAGACTCCGAAAACTTGTTTCCCATAAAACGCTTTATAGAATAGATGGTATTTACCGGATTGGTAACCGCCTGTCTTTTTGCCGGATCGCCAACTTTGATTTCACCACCTTCTACAAAAGCAATTACGGAAGGCGTTGTTCTTTTACCTTCTGAATTAGGGATTACCACTGGCTCATTACCTTCCATTACGGAAACACAGGAGTTAGTAGTACCCAAATCTATTCCTATAATTTTACTCATCGTATATATTTTAAATGTTAGTGCTTAATTGTTTAAACCAATTTCTAAATGACAAACAATATGCCAAGGGATGCGAACCTGACAGGATGTCATTTTTGATTTTATAATTATCAAATAGCTCCCTATTATTGGCGCTACCCTTATCCCTTTAGACATAAATTATGGTTCTTGCAACTTGACATAGGGCAAACGAACTTATGTCTTAGGTCTTTTTTTAAGGTTGATTTTTTACATTTAATTATTTGAGTGGTTATTATTTTCCTAGGCAATCCTAAATTGGTCATAACTTCTACATCCAAAAGTTCCATATCATACCTGTTTATTGGTTCATCTCCTTAATATTCCAGGTAGAATCTTATTTTTTACGAATCGAACTATTCACCCCTTAAACAATCAAACTTCTGTGTACATTAGCGTAACAATTCTTGATTAATATGTTACAAATAGAATGTATCAGCATTTTTGACATGCTTAAAATAGGGGTTGGCCCTTCTAGCTCGCACACCTTAGGACCTTGGCGTGCTGCCGAAAGATGGTTGACCGAGTTACGGCAGAACGGACAGTTTGACCAAATAACATCTGTTACCATAAACATGTATGGTTCTTTATCTCTCACAGGCAAGGGTCATGCCACGGATTATGCTGTTATGCTGGGATTGTCCGGTGCTGACCCGGAGTACATCCCTATCGAAGATATTCATCCACTGGTGCACCATATTAAGGAACATAAAATCTTGAAACTAGGCAACGAAAAAGAAATTCTGTTCGACCCAGATATCCATATTATTTTTCATAGAAAATTCCTTCCCTTTCATGCCAACGGGTTAAAGTTTGAAGCCCTACTAGCATCGGGACAAAAAAAATCAAAAACCTACTATTCCATAGGCGGTGGCTTTGTGGTAGTCGAGGAACGAAAAAATGCCAAGAAAAAGAAGGATGCCTTTAATAGCTTTCCGTTTCCGGTTCAAAAAGGAACGGAATTATTGGGGTTCTGTGCCCAGGAACAAAAAAGCATTTCGGAAATTGTGTTGGAAAACGAACGTTCCCTTAGAACTGATGCAGAAATAGACATCGAAATAAAGCGTATTTGGGATACCATGTTAGAATGTATGTATACCGGGTGCCATACCGAAGGAAAGCTACCGGGCGGACTCAATGTAAAAAGAAGGGCCTATGACATTCACAAAGGCTTAAAGGGAAATTTACCCTATGACAATCCCGAGGAATGGCTGATGACCATCAGACAGACCGAAGTAAAGTTTCGGCAAATCCTGCAATGGGTGAGCTGTTTCGCATTAAGTGTAAACGAGGTTAACGCTGCGCTAGGACGTGTGGTTACAGCACCTACAAATGGAAGTGCTGGAGTGATACCATCCGTATTAATGTATTACATGGTAATCGAGAACCACGGAGGCACTATGGATCATATCAAACAATTTCTTTTGGTAGCGGGAGAGATCGGGAGCATCTTTAAAAAAGGAGCCACCATTTCGGCTGCTATGGGCGGGTGCCAAGCAGAAATAGGTGTTTCCTCGGCAATGGCGGCTGGTGCTTTGACAGAGCTACTTGGTGGTTCAGCTGAACAAGTACTAATGGCAGCGGAAATAGCTATGGAACATCATTTAGGCCTCACTTGTGATCCTATAGGTGGTTTGGTTCAAATTCCCTGTATAGAACGTAATTCCATGGGTGCCATAAAGGCAATACATGCAGCAGAACTTGCTTTAGGTTCCGATCCAAAAGAAGCAAAAGTACCCTTAGACAAGGTTGTACAAACCATGTGGGAAACAGCAAAAGACATGAGTTCTAAGTACAAGGAGACCTCAGAGGGAGGTCTTGCCGTTGGGGTATTCTTAAGTGATTGCTAGTGCACTATTAAAATAACCTATTCAGAATATTTAGTAATCAAACGTACCAAGAGGTCGTTCAATTTTTCTACTTGATACTCCCCTACGCTTGCTTCCAAATGGTCGTTTCCGATTCCACTATCATTGGTAATGAACACGTAGGTGCCATTGGTGGCAATGGCAAAAGAACGCATGAGATACTCCGTTTCTTTATCGATGCCACTTGCCGTAATCGGGATAATTTTTATTCCTCTTTTAGCAGCGGCTGCAATTGCTTCTTGTAGTTCCCCTATAACATTGGTATTGTTGTGCGGTGGCGCATCCAAAAGTAGAAAGGCTATTCTTACTCTTGCCGTATTAGACCATTGCAATTCGCTCAACGCCGTATTCAAAGCGGTATGAACCGCTTCTGGAAAATCTCCTCCTCCGTCAGCACTTTGCGCTTTTATAAACGCTAGGGTGGTAGCCGTATTCATAGTGAATCCAGAATGTTTAACTAAGTAATCGTCTTCGGTATCTCTATAGAATACGCTGGATGTCATAATATCAAGACTCGGAGCTTGCTGCTCTACTTTTGAAATCACACTCAACAAATCTTTCTTTAAGAATTCTAACTCGTCAGACATGGAGCCTGTGGCATCTACAATAAAAGCTAATTCCACTTTCGTACCAGCTGAACCCACAGCACCTAAAACAAATTTGTTGATGCCTTCATTGAACATTTTTACTGGTGTAGACATCATTTTATCGTCTACAACTAGGGTATATTGTTCCATAGATAGCACAGACATATCTTGGCGTATTCCAACAAACAATTGCGCGGTTCCAAAATTATCTGTTTTAGCTTCCCAAATAACTGCTCCATCCTTCTCCAATCTTACAGAGGTATCGTTTATAGGTACCCCAGTCTCCCCTTTTACCACAACCGAAATCCTGTTCAGGTTGTGAAAATTCCAGTAATCTGCTTTATTTGTAAACGCTTCTGTTTGCAACAAGTCCCTCCAAAAAGTCCAGTTATCCAAATCGTTCCATTCTGCAGCCGTCACCAATCCTGCTTCACCACCATTTCCGTCACCATTGCCACTTGGAGATGTGGCACTTCCGGACTCCGAAGAAAAACTATCAGCACCCTCAGAACTTTCATCAGTAATGTTTAGCGCACCTTCATCAGCAGTGACAGCGTCATCATCACATGATGTAAGTAAGAAACCAAATACTAATAAGCTGAAAAGTAAACGTAAATTTTTCATGAGCTATGTTGTTTTACTAATTAGATAGCCATTAGATACATAGGTTGCGTGAGTTTTTGCCAATTATAGATTGAAACCTACTTAGGTTAAGGAGTTCAAGCACATTGTTTAGTGGAGATTCTTACAACCTTTCAATCTGTTACATTCGTTTTTCTAGCACGCAGTTTACTACACAACCTTAGTGCAAGTAACTTCTAATCGCATTATTAAATGCTAGTCCTAAAGAGCTTAGAAATACTTTAATTGGTGAGGAGGTTATGGTGGGAAAACAAAACATCTCTGCAAGTTCTGATTATAATAAAAATCCATTATCCATGTTTGGATATGATTGGTATTAAACACCAATTTTCATTACATAAAACTAACAAATTCAACTTAAATCACTTCAAAAATTTCAACACGTTTTTTTCAATACGCTCTTGTATATGTTCGGTTTCCCCTTTCACAAATTTTTCTCCGGTAATCTTCTCGTAGAGTTCTATATATCTATCGGAGACAGAGGCTATATATTCATCCGTCATTGCTGGAACACTTTGTCCTTCTAATCCTTGAAAACCATTAGAAATTAACCATTGCCTAACAAACTCTTTGGACAACTGTTTCTGAACGGCTCCTTTTTCCTGTCGCTCCTCGTAGCCATCCGCATAAAAGTAACGGGAGGAGTCCGGAGTATGTATTTCATCTATCAATACGATTTCGCCCTCTTTCGTTTTTCCAAATTCGTATTTGGTATCCACTAAAATCAATCCTCTAACAGCTGCAATTTCACTTCCTCTTTTAAACAGCGCATACGTATATTTTTCCAGTACCTCATAGTCCTCCTTCGAAACAATACCGCGTTTAAGAATATCTGCTCTTGAAATATCTTCGTCATGATCGCCCATTTCAGCTTTAGTAGCAGGAGTGATTATGGGTTTCGGAAACTTATCGTTCTCCTTCATTCCTTCTGGCATGGGTACACCACAAAGCATTCTTTTTCCCGCCTTATATTCACGTGCCGCATGACCAGACATGTACCCTCTAATGACCATTTCAACCTTAAAAGGTTCACAAGCATGTCCTATTGCCACGTTTGGATCGGGAGCTGCTGTTAACCAGTTTGGAACGATATCCGCCGTATCCGCCATCATTTTTGTCGCAATCTGATTTAAAATTTGCCCTTTATATGGTATTCCCTTTGGCATGACTACATCAAAGGCAGAAAGCCTATCGGTAGCTATCATTACCAAAATATCATTTTCTAACGCATAGACTTCGCGCACTTTTCCCTTATACAAACTTTGCTGCCCGGGGAAATTAAAATTGGTATCTGTAATGGTATTCATTGGTTCTTATACATTTTAAACAAAAGGAATAACACCTAGTTATGGTGCTCAATAGTCTTGTAGGCATCGATTACTTCTTTCACCAGTTTATGCCTAATAACATCTTTATCATCCAAGTAAATTATTTCGATGCCTGGTACATTTTGTAAAACCAACAAGGCTTCTTTTAAACCGGAGATAGTTCTGCGTGGCAAATCTATTTGCCCTGGATCTCCCGTAATCAAAAATTTGGCGTTCTTTCCCATACGCGTCAGGAACATTTTCATTTGTGCGTGGGTGGTATTTTGAGCCTCGTCCAATATCACAAAAGCATTGTCAAGCGTTCGCCCGCGCATAAACGCCATTGGAGCTACCTGTATAATACCTGTTTCAATGTAATGTGTAAGTTTTTCTGGACTAATCATATCCCGTAACGCATCATACAGCGGCTGCATATAGGGATCTAACTTTTCCTTGAGGTCACCTGGTAAAAATCCTAAATTCTCTCCTGCTTCTACTGCAGGTCTTGTTAAGATAATTTTACGCACTTGCTTTTCTTTAAGTGCTTTTACAGCCAAGGCTACTCCAGTATACGTTTTTCCAGTACCCGCTGGGCCAATAGCAAAAACCATATCGTTCTTTTTTGAGGCATCAACCAAACGTCTTTGATTTGCAGTCTTAGCTTTTATTAGCCTACCACTGACTCCATGCACTAACGTCTCACCGCTCTTTGCAGAAGCTTGGTTTTTTGACGTTTCTTCATCGTCTATAAGAATCCGCTCAATACTATTTTCATCTAGCTTGTTATACTTTGCGAAATACTGAACAAGCATTTCAAAACGCTTTTCAAATTCTTCCAGAAGTATTTCGTCTCCATATACCTTAATCTTGTTGCCTCTAGCTACTATTTTCAACTTTGGAAAATACTTTTTCAAGAGGTCTATATGTTCATTTTGCTGTCCAAAAAAATCCCGTGGACTTATCTCGGTAAGTTCTAATATTAGCTCGTTCAAATAGTGATTTTTAGTAAGATATCAACTAAGCAAAGATTAATTTCGCTTGGCTGTTTTTTTGTTTAATTTTGTTACTCAAATTTAAGTAAAAATTAAGTTTGCCAAAGCAAAAACATATCAACATTCTGGCATGGCGATTATTACCTTAACAACTGATTTCGGAATTAAAGATCACTTTGTTGGGGTGCTAAAGGGTTCTATCTTTACCGAGCTCCCAGATGCAAACATTGTTGATATTTCACACGGTATTGCACCTTTCAACATTCAGGAGTGTGCGTATATCCTTCAAAATTCCTATCATAATTTCCCCAGAGGCACCATACATATTGTTGGTGTAGATTCTGAAGCAACTCAAGAAAATCAACATATTGCGGTTTTAGTAGACGGACATTATTTCGTGAGTGCTAATACTGGAGTCATAGGTTTGATTACGTCTGAATTAAGTCCGGAGAAGATAGTACAGATAAATATTCCGGATCGCATTCAAGGCTCTTTTCCAGTGATGAGCGTATTTGTGCAGGTAGCCTGCCATATTGCGCGTGGAGGTACCCTAGAGGTTGTGGGTAAACCTTTTACCAATCTAAAGCTTCTAAGAGAGTTTTCGCCAAGGGTTTCAGACGATGGAAAAAAAATAATAGGAAGCGTCATTTATATCGATAACTATGGCAACGTAGTAACCAATATTCGAAAAAGTCTATTTGATGGTTATAGAAAAGGAATGCCATTTGTATTGCAAGCCCGAAACCAAAAGCTAACCCAAATTCATAATAGCTACAGCGATATCATCGATTTTAAATTGGAAAAAAACAAACGTAAAGGTGATGGCGACTTGCTAGCCCTATTTAATTCCTCGGGATATATTGAGCTTGCTATTTACAAAAGCAACTTAAATACTGTAGGAGGTGCCGCTACACTCTTGGGTCTGGAGTACCGAGACACTATTAGTATTGATTTTACATAATCACCGAAACGCTAGTGCCATTTGACGCTAAGCAGTTTCGTAATATCCAATTCAGAATCTGTATAGACCTACCTTAGTTTAATAGGTTTATCGCCTACTAAATAGTTGATAACTACTTGGTCTATAAAAATAATAAATCAGATTAAGTTGGTATTGCGGTGCTTGGGTGCATAAAACGGGTTTATATCGCTGTTAATAAGTTTGTTTCCTATAAAACTCCAATTCAAATATCTTTGTTTCAGAGGATTCTCCCAAAACTGGAACCTTAAAATCATTTTAAGGAAGACATTTTAAAGATATAATTCAAAGTAGACAAAATGAAATTTATAGTATCTAGCACGTATTTGTTAAAACAACTTCAGATTTTAGGTGGAGTCATCAATAATAGCAACACCCTACCCATTTTGGATAATTTCCTTTTCGACCTTAAAAAGGACAAATTAACCGTATCCGCGTCTGATCTGGAAACAACAATGAGTTCTGTACTTAATGTAGATTCGGATAATGAAGGCGTTATTGCGGTTCCTGCTCGCTTGTTGTTGGAAACCTTAAAAACCTTTCCTGAGCAGCCGCTGACGTTTATGGTTGCGGACAATAATACGGTTGAAATCAGCAGCAATCATGGAAAATATGCGCTTGCCTATGCAGACGGCGCAGAATTTCCAAAGGCGGTTGAGCTGGCAAGCCCTAGTTCCACTACCTTGTTGGGAGACATTTTGGCTACTGCAATTACCAAGACTATTTTTGCAGCAGGGAATGATGATCTTAGGCCAGTAATGAGTGGTGTATTCTTTCAGTTTTCCCCAGAGCATCTAACATTTGTGGCAACGGACGCACATAAATTGGTAAAGTATAGAAGAGAAGATGTTAGTGCATCCGAAGTGGCAGAGTTCATTATGCCAAAAAAGCCGCTTACTTTGTTAAAAGGAATATTGGCCGGAAGCGAATCTGACGTGCTTATAGAATATAACGAGAGTAACGCAAAATTCACCTTTGACGATACCGAATTAATTTGTAGGCTAATTGATGGAAAATACCCTAATTACGAAGCGGTAATTCCAAAGGAAAATCCAAATAAACTTTCGATAGCTCGAAATCAGTTTTTGAGCTCCGTGCGCCGCGTATCCATATTTTCAAATAAAACAACCCATCAAATACGCTTAAAAATAGCAGGTGCTGAACTAAATATTTCTGCAGAGGATATAGACTATTCCAACAAAGCGGAAGAACGTTTAACCTGTGCCTACCAAGGAGATGACATGCAAATAGGATTCAACTCGCGATTTTTAACAGAAATGCTGAATAACTTAGGAGCTGATGAAGTTTCGCTAGAAATGAGCCTGCCTAATAGAGCGGGCATCCTTACCCCTATCGATGGTCTAGATGAAGGAGAGAGCGTAACCATGCTTGTTATGCCAGTAATGTTGAATGGATAGATGTAGTAATATTAATATATAGAAAAAGGGAGCAAAATTTGCTCCCTTTTTCTATATATTTTTTTAGGATATAAATCGTATCGTTCCAAAATAGCTAGGTGATTCTCCATTACTTGCTCTAACTGCGTTTATCAGCGGCATAATTAGGGAGAGGATACCAGTCAACACCAGTAGGATAATTCCTAATCCGAATAAAAGGATAGTAGGAATACCAATAATCACATACAAAATAAGACTTAACTGAAAATTGATAATAGACTTCCCATGCTCGTCCATACCTATTACGGTCTCCTTCATGGTAAGCCAAAGTGCCAAAGGCACCAATAGGCCTCCAATACCTGTGATATAATCTAAATACTGGGCTAAATGTGCGATGACCAATACACTCCGGTCTTCTCTAAGAACATTGTTTTGATTAATAATTTCCATTTTTCGATTGATTTTAAGATGAATAACTACTTATGTGTCTCAAAAAAAGGAAAAATGTTACACTACCAATGGTCTAATAGCTGGCATTATTTCTTTAGCAGCTTTTTTAATTTCTCTTGATTCTTTGCAATCTTTATATTCAATTTTCGTATTTTATTATTAATTTTATCAATATCCATAGGAGCCAACTTGCCCTTAGCTTTGCCTTTTTCTATTTTAGCTCCTAACTTTTCTATCTGATTTTTATCCTTGTCAATGTCTTTGGACATGGCGGCGATATTCTTTTTTAATTTCTCTTCGGTAGCTTTCTTTTTAGCTTCCTTTTTCTCTTTTTTGGCCTCTTTCTTTGCTGCGTCAACTTTCTTTTTCACTTCTTTTTTCTCTGCCTTTTCAGTATTCACTGCAGAAAAGAGATTTTGATCAGCTGTTGTAGTTTGCCCATAAGAACTGGTCGTTATGGCAAATACAGTTAATGTGATGAATGTTAATTTTAAATATTTCATAACTATTTATTTTTTGATTTAACCGCACGAATGTACTCAATTTGGCTACACGAATAACAAGATACCGTCTACGGAACATGAACATTTTTAAAGTAATATTATTTACTTTTGTCGCATGATTCAAAACGATACTATTATTGCTTTAGCCACAGCTTCAGGTGCTGGTGCCATTGCCGTTATAAGAATTTCAGGAGCTAAAGCTATTGCCTTGGCCTCCGCACATTTTAAACCTGTCACTCATAAGAAACTAAAAGAGCAAAAAAGTCACACCATACATTTAGGACATATTGTTGATGGTGAAACCCTATTGGACGAAGTCTTGGTCTCCATCTTTAAAAATCCACGCTCCTACACCGGTGAGGATGTTATTGAAATCTCTTGTCATGGTTCTTCTTATATTCAGCAGCAAATTATTCAATTGTTTTTAAGAAAAGGATGTCGCATGGCAGCGGCAGGTGAATTTACAATGCGTGCTTTTTTAAACGGTAAGATGGATTTAAGTCAGGCTGAAGCCGTAGCGGATCTTATTGCAAGTGATAGTGAGGCCGCCCATCAAATAGCCATGCAGCAGATGCGCGGTGGGTTTAGCTCCACAATTAATGACCTTAGGCAAGAGTTACTAAATTTTGCTTCTTTGATAGAATTAGAGCTAGACTTTTCTGGGGAAGATGTAGAATTTGCAGATAGGACACAATTCAACCAACTATTACAAAAAATCACCAAAGTTCTTAAGGATCTTATAGATTCCTTTGCTCTTGGTAATGTTATCAAAAATGGTATTCCTATTGCTATTGTGGGCGAACCCAATGTAGGTAAATCGACACTTTTAAACGCTATTCTTAATGAAGAGCGGGCCATTGTAAGCGATATTCCCGGTACAACAAGAGATACAGTGGAAGACCAAATAGCGATTGGTGGCGTTAATTTCAGGTTTATAGATACGGCAGGTCTGCGAGAAACCAGTGATAAAGTAGAGCAAATAGGAATTGCTAGGGCCTTTGAAAAAATTGAACAGGCACAACTGGTGATTTATCTGTTCGAGGCCGCAAAGAACAAAGAAACAGAAATCAAAACCTTACAGGAAAAGTATCACGATAAAAATATTTTATTAATTGCGAATAAGATAGACGAAGTCAATGAGCAACGTATAGCGTCGCTCGAGGATAGGTATTCCAGATTACTATTGATATCCGCAAAAACAGGACAAGGTATCGAAGAGCTCAAAAAAACCTTATTAACACTTTCCAGTGCGGGAGCCTTGGGTAAAAATGATACCATTATAACCAATAACCGCCATTATGATGCCTTGTTAAAAGCCTTGGAGTCCATCCAACGTGTAAAAGAAGGGATGGATATAGAATTGTCCAGTGACCTTATGGCCATAGATATTCGCGAAGCGCTTTATCATTTGGGCGAGATTACGGGTTCTGTTTCGACAGATGATCTTTTGGGGAATATCTTTTCAAATTTTTGTATCGGAAAGTAAATAAGTATTCAATATGGTTTTATTTGGCTTCGTTTACCTGTAAATCAATACATTGTTTAAAAGTGTTTTTATTCTCTCTTCCTCTTAATATGCTGCATAGTATATTGATTTCATCTGATTTTCACTCCTGTTATGAAAATAAATCTCAAAACCAAATAATAGCATGGCAACGGCCAAAAGTAAGGAATGGAAATTCTACATTGTTGGAATAGAAATGGTCAATCGTATTCGACTTGCTCCTGTTACCAAAGCTACGTCAGTAACGTAATACTCTTTGATTGTAAAAAAATTCGACGGTATTCATACCATTTCAGTGCTTTACATTTTTAATTTTCTGGAGGTAAGGACCTTAAATGATACGACTTCGGTTGTACAAAAGCGCGTATGCCTTGGGTTGAAAGTGTAGACCCCACGCCTGAATTATTTCTACCGGACCAGGGCATATTCGGACTCACGCGATCACAACAATTCCAATAAGCTGTACCTACATTAAGTTGATTTAAAAGATGTAATGCACGTTGCTCATCATTGGAAAATACAGCAGCTGTCAAACCATAGTTCGTATCTGCCATCAATTCTAAAGCTTTCTTATCTGAGCTGACTTTTTGAATTCCGATGATAGGCCCAAAGGATTCTTCTTGCATCACGTCCATTTCATGATTGCAATCTATTAAAACCGTTGGTTCGAAATAATACCCTTTGCCCACTATTTCTTTGCCACCGAATAGCAACGTGGCACCTTTATTCAACGCATCGGCTACTTGATTTTCTAGGACTTTTATTTGCTGTTTTCGTGTCAATGGGCCAATAAAAGTTGCTAAACTTGTAGGGTCACCTATTTTATAAGATTTCACCTCGGCAACGAAGGCATCAACAAATTCATCATGTATCTTTTCTGAAACATAAATACGTTCTACCGCACAACAGCTCTGACCATTATTATAAAAAGCCCCTTCTGCAGCATTGATTGCCGCTTGTTTAATATCCAAAACATCATCCATAATGTAAAGTGGGTCTTTCCCTCCCAATTCTAATTGAACTGGCACCAACTTATGTGCAACTGTCTTTGCAATATATAAACCTGTCTTATGTGACCCTGTAAAAAAGTAACCGTCCAAATCAGCCTCCAGAATTTGTTGTCCCAAGTTTCCATTACCGATAACACATTGAAATACATTTTCTGGAATGCCAGCCTGCCACAAATATTTTTCAAATTGCTTTCCAGTCAAAGACGCAAACTCCGAGGGTTTGTAGAGTACAGAGTTACCTGCAACTAATCCATATAAAAAAACATTGTACCCAACGTTATAAGGAAAGTTCCAAGCAGAAATATTCGCTATTACCCCCAAAGGCTCATAAGCAATTTTCTCATGAGTACTTCCAGAATCAATTAAAGTCTCGGGCGATAGCCACTTTTTTGCATTTTGACGTAAATGTTCAACACGATTCTGAGCGCCTTTGATTTCATTCAAGGATTGCTGTAATGGCTTGCCCGTTTCCATTGTAAGAATTTCTGCCAGCTGGTTGACATTTACTTGAATCAATTCACCAAAGCGAATAATACATTCAAGTCGCGCTCCTATGGATTTCTGGGACCATGCTTTTTGACCTTCTCGTAAGGAAGCCAAGATACTCCGCAATTCATCTTTCGATGTTTCTTGTAATTCTGAAATGATTCCCTCTGTTGCCGGATTAATTATCTGCATTTTGTTTATTTCGTATGTTCTAAAAAAGCTTCATAAAGTAAATCCGCATCGATTACTGCTGACCCTAATGTTGGGGAAAATTCAGGATGCCACTGTACACCCATTACTTTGCCATCGGGTTCTTTTGAATATCCAAAGGCCTCGATAATCCCATCCGGTGCGTTTGCATAGACTTCTAGATTATCACCCAAATCTTTTACCGCTTGATGATGCACCGTATTAACATGAGGATTTTTTTCCTCGGAATACAGGTTTGCCAAAAAAGTACCTTGTACAAATGCGATGGGATGCTTTATGGTATCGTATAAGGCTGCCGAACGATGATCTTCAGCATTCGAATTTTGTGTGACCGTATCCTGATAAAGTGTACCACCAAAATATGCGTTCATCAATTGCATTCCCCTACAGATGCCATATACTGGTTTGGAGTTTTTGATAGCGTAATCCATGATTTTTAGTTCATACTGATCCCGATACGCATCGCCCATCCATCTACCAATAGGCTTTTCGCCATATGTTTCGGGAGCCAAATCGACACCACCTTGAAAAATGAATCCATCCATTTCTGACAGAATGTCCTCAAGATATTCCTCCGAAACATCGGGAATCAAAACAGGAAGCACTCCTTTTCGAGTGATATATCGCGCCATATCATTTTCGAGATAACTCAAAGATTTGTGTCCAAAGACGACCCGTTCTTTGTCGGGGTACATAAAACAGGAGGAGACACCAATTTTGATCATAGGGCCATTTGATATAAGTTTTTAAAATCTTCCCTCGAAACTGGTTTTGGGTTGTTTGGATGACAGAAATCAGCCGCTGCTAATTTGGAAAGTTCCTCGATATGCTCCCCCTTAACATCAATTTCAGAGAGCCTGGTTGGCATTCCGAGTTTATCGTTCATTTCAAAAATATGGTCCACTACCCTATTTCCTGCTGCACTTCCCATGCCAAAGGCATTGCCCATGTTATTGAATCGATTTTCAAAACCTTCATAATTGAATTGCATTCCATACGGAAGATTTACGGCATTTGCCAACCCGTGATGTGTATCTAGCAAACTTGATAATGGATGCGCTAAACTATGCACCACACCCAAACCTTTTTGAAAAGCCACTGCGCCCATTAATG
>CAZMUV010000026.1:34375-41647 GCA_964569345.1 uncultured Maribacter sp.
GCTAAACTATGCACCACACCCAAACCTTTTTGAAAAGCCACTGCGCCCATTAATGAGGCGAGCAACATTTTTGACCGTGATTCTACATCCGGTTTATGCGTTGCGGTTTCCAATGAATCAGCAATCAAGGCTATTCCTTCAAGTGCAATTCCATCGCACATGGGATGGTAATTTTTTGCCAAATAGGCTTCCATATTGTGCGTCAAAGCGTCCATACCCGTCGCAGCTGTTATAAAAGGAGGTAATTCCATGGTCAGCAATGGATCGGCAAAAACAATTTTCGCGATCAATTTTGGGCTAAAAAGAATTCGTTTTTTCTTTGATTCATCCTCCGAAATAATAGCACTACGACCTACCTCACTTCCGGTACCCGCCGTGGTAGGAATCGCTATAAAATGCGGTACTTCTTCAGTCACATATTTATCACCACCGATTAAATCATCGTAGTCGAACAAATCTCGTTTATGATTAATTCGTAGTGTGATTGCACGCGCCACGTCAAGGGCAACTCCACCACCAATTCCAATAATACAATCGCGGTCGGTCTCATGAAAAATAGCGCCGCCTTTCAATACATCCGACTTCACCGGATTCTTATGCATTTCGCTAAAAACCTTAGTACTTATTCCTTTTTGTTCAAGACTATTTTTGATTTCCTTGAAAAAAGTGAGTTCGGCCACCGTGGCATCCGTAACCAATAGCGGTTTTGAAAGATTGTTGCTTTTTAAATAATTGGCTAATTCTTTACTCGCGCCTGCCCCAAATCTAATTGGGCATGGGAAATTGAAGCCTTGAATTTTAGTTATGTCCATTCGCTAAATAATTTCAAAATATCTTTTGGTCTCCCAATCGGTTACTTCCGCGGAAAATTGCTTCCATTCCCAATCTCGTGTCTTGGTAAAATGGTCTACAAATTCGTTTCCAAAAAGTTTCTTAGCGATTGTAGAATTTTTCATTTTTTGAGAGGCATCCCATAAATTGGAGGGTAGTATTCCTTTTTTGACTTCATAGCCATTACCCTTTGTCTCAGGAGTATCCAGTTTCAATTTATTCTTGATTCCATAAAGTCCACTTGCCAAACAAGCCGCCATTGCCAAATACGGATTTACATCAGACCCAACCACGCGGTGTTCGATTCGGGTCGATTTTTTACCTGACGCCAATACGCGCAACGAACAGGTGCGATTATCATGCCCCCAAGTTTGATTGATGGGTGCCCAGGCCCCAACGACCAATCTTTTATAACTATTTATTGTCGGCGCAAACATGGGCAATATCTCCGGAAGACATATTAGTTGACCTGCCAAAAAACTCTTCATGATTTCACTCATATTGTCTTCCGATTTTCCATCGTAGAAAAGATTTTCCTTCTTTTTTGAATCCCAAAGACTTTGATGAATGTGTCCGCCACAACCGGGAAGCGCACTGGTTTGCTTCGCCATAAAACTCGCAATGATTCCGTGGCGATAGGCAATTTCTTTAACGGCTGTTTTAAAAAGCACGGCTCGATCCGCAGCTTCCAAAATACCGCTGTATTGAATGGCTGCCTCCGTTACTCCAGGCCCGGTTTCGGTATGCAATCCTTCCAAAGGCACTCCGAAGGAATCCAAGAGACCGAAAAGTTCATCGAAATAATCCGAGTTCTCAGACATTCGTAAAATAGAATACCCGAACATTCCGGGTGTCAAGGGTTGTGGGTTTTGGTGGTTTTTTTCCTTTAGGGAATCGGGCGTCTCCCGATAATTGAACCATTCGAACTCTTGGGAGAACATGGGGGTATAGTCCATATCTTGCGCCTCTGCTATTATTTTTCGAAGAAGACTTCTGGGGCAAACCGCTAAATCTTCCGTTTTTTCTTTCGCAAAATCCACTAGAAAAAAAGGAACATCATCTTCCCAAGGAATTGTTCGAAATGTATCCAAATCAACCCGTGCTTCCAAATCGCCAAAGCCGGTGTGCCAGCCCGTAACCTTGATATCGTTAGCATAGGAAACATCGCCCATATCCCAGCCGAAGACCACTGAGCAAAATCCAAATCCGCTTTCGAGAGCGGATAAAAATTTATCCCTGTGCATGAACTTGCCACGTAAAACCCCATCAATATCAACAATGGCGACCTTTATTTTGGAATGCTTGCTCTCCCTTATCTTTTTTATGATTTCATTCTTATCCATACCGAAAGTTACTTCATTTTTTTATTAAGGAATACTATAAAATACAAATAGGAAACCGCTACAATACCGAAAAATACGGCGGCCAACATCGGATTGTAATATGCCATTGCAATCATAGCGACCGAGGCAATGATTAATGCTACCGCCGGAAATAGCGGAAACATAGGCACCCTGAAAGGTCTTTCCATCTCAGGTTCCTTTTTACGCAACGCAAAAAAGGAAAACATCGAGACAATATATAATCCTAATGCACCAAAACATGCAATTGTTATAATTTCGCCGGTAGCACCAGTAAACAATGCTACAATTCCAACGAGAGTGTTCGCAATGAGTGCATTGGCAGGAGTTCTAAACTTAGCATGAACCTTACCCAAATATTTGGGGGCGTAACCCTTTCTGCCGAATTCAAAAGTTGCTCGTCCACCAGCCAAAATAATACCATGAAAGGAAGCAATCAAACCTAGAAGTCCGATTCCAATTAGTAATTTGTAGAGTACATGGCCGCTATCCATAATTTGTGATAAGGCTAGTGGCAAAGGAGAGTCGGATGCAATGGCACTGCCCTCAGGATAAACAACAGCTTCCCAGCCCGCAACCCCTACTGCAGATGTAAACGTTAAGACACACAAGATCACCAAAGTCAAAATAGCAGACCCAAAACCAATTAAAATACTGCGTTGCGGATTTATGGCCTCCTCTGCAACATTAGCCACCCCTTCAATGGCCAGAAAAAACCAAATAGCAAAAGGAATAGCTGCAAATATGCCCTCATAACCATTTGGCAATGGGTTTATCTGTAAATTACTCAGTTCAAATTCTGGCAAAGTAACCCCTGCAAAAATCAGTAACTCAATAACAGCCAAGACAGTAATGACCAATTCAAAAGAAGCTGCGAGTTTTACACCGAGAATATTGATTAGCGTAAATATCAAGTAGGCGCTAATGGCGAACACCATTAAATCAACCGAAGGATATATCAGATTCAAATAAGCTCCAATAGCCGCCGCAATAGCCGGCGGAGCAAATATAAATTCTATATTTTGGGCAATACCAGCTACAAAACCTAAATGTTTACCCAGGCCCCTGTTTGCATATTCAAATGCACCACCTGCCTTTGGAATGGCACAAGCCATCTCCGTATAACTAAACGTAAAGGTCACATACATAATAATGATGAAAACCGTCGCGATTGCAAGGCCATAAGTACCACCTTCGGCAAGGCCAAGGTTCCACCCGAAATACATTCCAGAAATAACGTAGCCTACACCCAAGCCCCAAAGCATTAATGGACTTAGGGCTTTTTTTAACACGACTTCACTCATTATATTGGTTCTTAGTTGGCTCTGAAAAAAACTAAAATGATTCCATTACTTCAAAAATAGTATAAATTAGTTTGCAATAACCAGAGAAAATTAAAAGTAAAAATCCTATTGCAACGAACCCAACTATACCCGTAATTTCTTAGCATATTTACGCTGTACACCTAGGTGGTTTCTGGGTAAGCGTTAATTTATTTCCATTTTCATCAAAACGTACAAAATATGTGCAGTGAAAGCGGTATCGAAGTTTTATCTCATGCTAGGCTAAAATCCAACAAAGAAAAGATAGTATATTTTACCTTTTGGAAAGGACACAGGCTCAGAAATGTGCCCTAAATAAATTCCTTGTAAAAAGAAGGATAAGAAATACGTACATCATTATTTTTTTTTAAAAAGTATTATCTTTATCGGATATTATATTAAAACTGTTTATGAAAATTCTTAAGCTAATTGCTGCAACTGTTCTTTTACTTAGTATTTCATCATGTGGATCCACGATGAAAAACACCTGGACCAAGGAAGGGTATTCCGGTAAGAACTTTGAAAAAATACTAGTAATTGGTATTTCCAGAAATGTTGATAGTCGTACCGTTTTTGAAAATACGGTGGTTAAATTGTTAGGGAATAAAGGTATTACCGCTCACAATAGTTTAGAAGCTATTCCGCCAGTTAAAGATATTACACAAATGTCTAAAGAAAGGATAGTAGCAGCCGTAAGAGACGGAAACTATGATGGTGTAATCGTAAGTACTCTTTTAATTGTAAACTCTGAAGATATTTTACAATCCACCTCTATGGGCAAGATGAATTACGGGTTTGGCGGATACATATACGCAGGTTACAATACTATGTATACTCCTGATTACTATAGAGAACAAAAGAGCTATGTGTTAGAAACACGCCTATTTGACGCTAATGAAGAATCAGCTGAAAAAGCGTTAGTTTGGTCTGGAGAGTCTAAACTTACAGACCCAGGTACTTTTGAAGCAGCTGCAGCCCTATATGCAGAAAACGTGGTAGAGATACTCGTAAATTCAGCTTTAGTAAAGTAGTGGTAGCAACTTAGAATTGAGACGTAATCTAACTGGTGATTTCGTTTTACGGAATCAATTGAGGTATTTTAGTAATACAGCATACCAAGTAAACCGTATCGGGAATAAAACAACAACACGTATAATTTAGAAAATGAAAAAAATTATCTTTATTGCATTTATTATTTTTACACAATATACCAACGCCCAAGCTGCCCTTTTTGCCTTAATTTTTGGGGATAAAGTTGCTACCGAAAATTTTAATGTAGGTTTGGAATTTGGTATACCCTACGCGACCATCTCAAATGCGGAAAATACCAGCTATAAAGCTGGAATTACCTTTGGGATTGGGGCAAATATCAAGTTCAATGACAATTGGTCTTTGCATCCCACTGCCTATTTTTTGAGCAGAAGAGGTGGCAAATTTGATCAGCTTTCTTTGATTTCAGACGATTTGGAATTGAATTCCCTATTTGAGAATGTTCCTACAGAATTGAACGTTAGCTATATAGACGTCCCTGTATTCCTGAATTATCAGTTCACTGATAGCCCTTTTAAAGTTGGGGTTGCACCGCAGATTTCATTCAGAACGGGGAGTCAGGCAATTTTCAGCAATGACCAAGGCGATTTAGACGTTTCGGTGGAAGATGTTACTAATGCAACCGATATTGGAATGATTATTCAAGCAGGGTACGTGTATTACAATAAAAAGTTTGATAAAGAAATACACATTCAATTACGATATTTCCAGGGGTTCAATGATATTTATGATGAAAGTTTTGTGGCTGGATCTAACCGAAGTAATTATATTGGTTTGGCCTTTAGCTTACCGTTCGTTGCAAAACCAGAAAACAAATAGGGGTAAAGTTTTAATTTAAGCATCATGAAGTCACCTATTTAAATTATATTATAAATGAAAATTTTAAAAATAAAACTTGCACGAATACCAGCCGTGATATTAACCGTGCTGTTATTACTTTTCACGAAAGGCCTATGTGCTCAAGAAACTAGTCGCAACGACTGGCCCAAGAATATTGAATCAGGCGATTATACGATAGCAATATACCAACCGGAAAACTCCAGTTATATTGATAACCAGTTGAAATCCAATATGGCATTCGCCGTTAAACAAGAAGGTAAAGATCCTGTTTTTGGTATGCTTTGGACAACTTCACTAATCGATGTGGACCGGGAAAGTAGGGCGGCCATGCTGACTTCCGTGCAGGTTGATGAAGTGAGGCTTTCAGAAGAAGTAACAGATTCACAAAAACAAAAACTCCAAGGGTTAATCAATAAAGAAATCCCCAATTGGAATATAGAATTTTCATTGGATGAGCTTTTGGCGAGCATCGAAGAGGTCAGTGTCATTCCAGCTAATTTAAAAAACGACCCACCAAACATACGTTTCGCTAATGAACCTACGGCCCTTATAATGATTGACGGTGAGCCAGTGCTTAAAGAGGCTGAAAAAGGCTATGCCTTGGTAGAAAATACAGGCGCTTTAATCATTAAAAAATCTAATAATGACACCTACTATTTAAAAGGTGGCCAATTCTGGTACCAGTCCAAATCCGCTACCGGTCCGTGGGAAACTGCGGAAAAAGTACCTTCAAAAGTGAGAGCCATTGCCAAGAAAGCTGAACCAGAAAAAAAAGAAGAAAGCGAAGAAGCTGCGGCTGAAGATTATGATGGTAAAGCACCAAAAATTGAATTGGCCACCGAACCTACGGAGCTTATTGTTTTTGATGGTGAGCCAAAGTATAGTCCCATACAGAACACCAACCTCCTTTTTGTAGAGAATACCAAAAGTGACATTTTTATGAATGTATCCAGTCAAACCTATTTTGTATTGGTTTCTGGTCGTTGGTTCACTACAAAAGACCTAAAGTCAAATTGGGAATATATCGCTTCTGAAGCGTTACCCGAGGATTTCAAAAAAATTCCTTCAGATAGCAAAAAAGCAGGGGTTTTAAGCAATGTAGCAGGGACAACAGAAGCAAAAAGTGCCGTTTATGATGCGCAGATTCCCCAGACTGCAGCGGTTAGTAGGGACACCAAAGCATCCACCGTGGAATATAATGGCAAACCGGAATTTAAAAGTGTGGAAGGCTTAAAATTACAATATGCCGTAAACACCGAAAGTTCGGTATTCAAAGACAAAAACACCTTTTTCCTATGTGATAACGCCGTTTGGTTTAGGGCAACTACGCCCAATGGGCCATGGCAGGTAGCAGATGAGCGACCCGATCAGATAGAGAAAATACCTGCAGAAAACCCACAATACAATACTAAATATGTATATATCTACGAGACATCGCCCACCGTGGTCTATGTAGGGTATACGCCAGGTTACTATGGTTCTTACGTGTATGGGCCTACCGTAATTTACGGTACAGGCTACTATTATAATCCATGGTACGGGGGGCACTATTACCATCATCACTACACTTACGGATTTTCTGTACGCTACAATCCATGGTACGGATGGAGCGTAGGCTTTGGTTTTGGCTCGCCTTACGGCTGGTACGGTCACGCCTATTGGGGTCCAGGATATCACCATTGGGGCCCTCCCTATTACAGACCCCCTTACTATTATGGCAATAGATATCGCAGGCCGGCACATCCCATTTATAATGGACGAAGAGGAATTAGCCATTACAATAGACCGGTAACAAGACCAAACACGCGACCCGGATTGGGCACAAATAGACCCGTAAACCGACCTGCTACAAGACCGGCAAACAGACC
>CAZMUV010000026.1:41747-44385 GCA_964569345.1 uncultured Maribacter sp.
TTGGATGATAACATGAAAATTGGATTGTCCTATACCCGTATGGGAACTGAATTGAGAATTAGGGATAGAATTGTAAGTCCGGCTGAAAACCGACTTTCTGATTTGAATTTCGACTGGTTTCAATTGGGTGCGACACGGTACTTCCAGACCGGCAAAGTAAGACCCTTTGCAGGCGGTGGCCTTGGGTTTGTGGTCATAAGTCCACAAGACGTAAATAGATTAATTGCACCTAGGGGACTAGATTCAACAACCCGCTTCGCCTTTAGTTTTAAAGGAGGTGTCAATATCATGTTCAGTGAACGCGTTGGACTTAATCTTCAAGGGAACTTGTTTTTGCCAATAGAATGGGGTGGTGTTTATGTTGGAGGAGGACCAGGAGGAATCTCAACCGGAGTAAGTGCAGGGACGACCACCATAATGGGTGGTTTTAGCGCCGGTTTGGTGTTTTTGTTAGGAGATTAGTAGCCATTAATTAATAACACACCGGACTAAATAATAATTTTATTCAAGTGTTCTTAAGACAATAAGTACGTATACCATGAGCCTAAAACGAACAGTACATACCGTAGTGCTTTGCGTATTCTTTGCACACTTTATAAGTTGTAAAGAAAAAGCCAAGGAAGTTACAGAAATAGAAAATCATGAAACGCAGGACTGTAGCTCAGTTTCTAGAGCAAGTCTTCTAGGGGCCGATACAAGTGCTACGCTAGAAACCAATGTAGATTCACTTCCTGCTGCCAATGGCGCCTTGGACAACTATTCCGGAATGGTAAAAATTCCAGGTGGTGTCTTTGAGATGGGAGGAGATATACCCCCTGGATTTGAAAATTTGCCCAAGACAGCCCTACCACAGGGAGATGAACTTCCAAAGCATACCGTACAAATCAACGATTTTTGGATAGATGCACACGAAGTTACCAATGCCCAATTCAAGGCTTTTGTAGCGGCTACCGGCTATGTAACCACAGCAGAAAAACCTATTGACTGGGAGGAACTTAAAAAACAACTTCCACCAGGAACCCCAAAGCCTAATGCCGAAAATTTATTACCGGCCTCCCTGGTCTTCAATTATGCTCCAGCCAATGCGTCACGAGACAATTTAGGGAATTGGTGGACTTTTATGAAGCAGGCCAATTGGCGACAGCCAAAAGGCCCTGGAAGTTCCATAGAAGGTAAGGAAGAGTATCCTGTAGTTCATGTAAGTTGGTACGATACACAAGCCTATGCGCAATGGGCAGGAAAACGCTTACCAACGGAAGCCGAATGGGAATATGCGATGCGGGGTGGCAAACAGAATATGATGTATCCTTGGGGAAATGACAGAACAGAACAGGGAACCAGTTATGCCAACCACCTGCAAGGTAATTTTCCGTATACCAATACTATCGAAGATGGGTTTGAAGGTGCGGCACCGATACAATCATTTCCGCCCAATGCCTATGGCCTTTATGACATGGCGGGCAATGTCTGGGAATGGACCAGTGACTGGTACAGTGCCAAGTATTATTATGAATTGGCCGAAAAAGGGGGTATTGCCAACAATCCTCAAGGCCCAGAAGAAGGCTTTGAAGTATATGGTAATTTAGATAAAAAGAAGTCGATAAGAGGCGGTTCTTTTTTGTGTAACGACGATTGGTGTTCCGGTTATCGAAATGCAAGGCGCATGCGAAATACCCCGGATACCTCCATGGAGCACATTGGTTTTAGATGTGTACGCGATGTCACCAAGTAAGAACGATTATTTTAAACGATGATGTACAAAACCATACTATTTTTAGGATTTTTCATACTTTTCTGCACGAGCAGCTATTCGCAAGAAACCGAAGAGGAAGAGGAGCAAAATGGTAAGATTCATAAAGTGGCCTTTGTTTTTGGATATACCCACATTCCATCGGCTTTTGAAGAGGGCGAGACCAGTGAATCGGTATTTGTGCCAACAATTGGTTTGGATTACTTTATGCAATTCAACGAAAAGTGGAAAATAGGGGCGGTTTTCGATTTGGAATTGAACAACTACTTGGTCAATTTCAAAAGGGAAGAGCTAAAACGTGAGAAAGCTTTGGTTACTGGTATATTGGTAGGGTATGAATTTGCTGACCGCTGGAGTTTTTTACTGGGTCCAGGAATAGAATTTGAGAAAAATCAAAATTTATTCATTCTAAGAGCGAGCGCAGAATACGAATTTGAACTGGGCAAAAATTGGGGTCTTTTTCCTTCAATTAATTACGATTTTAAAGAAGAGTACAGCTCATGGTCAATAAATATTGGAATCAGTAAGCGCTTATAATTTGTTTGGAAAATATTATTCAATGGTCATATATGATTAATTGTCTTTACATCTAATTAGTATTATTATACTTTTAGTGCCGGTTTTTTTGCTTTTTGACATTCTTAGTAAGCTTTTTAAATAATCTAGATTAATAACCGCTGTACTTTTACCAAAGATTTATAATTCTGATAATTGTTGTTGTGCGTATTGCAATGGTAAATGCAACCTTTCTTAATCAAGATAATTTTATCTCGACAAAACTTTAAAAACCCAGCTGAAGCTAAAAGAGCTGTGAAAAATACAAGCAAATATTATACTTAGATTATAGCTGATTAGTGTCATCTTAACAACAAATATGAGATACCTGCC
>CAZMUV010000027.1:0-6022 GCA_964569345.1 uncultured Maribacter sp.
GGAATGATTAAACCTTAAGTTTTAAATTGTTTAATAAGCCTAAAAATCTGCCGAATAACAAACCTCAAACAAGGCTAATTCTAGCATATACCTTGAGGTTTCCAACGTTTACAGAAACTGCTGAAATGGTGGGTATTTCAAGGGTTTTAGGCGGATATCATATTCAGGCCGACAATGTCACTGGACTGAAATTAGGTAGGGATGTAACGCACGAGGTTTGGGGCTTTTACAAAAAGCACGTAGGAGAAGAGTAATTTTATAGATTCAAATAATCTTATCTTCCACCTATTTTTTGTAAAATATTCTATACGCTATATTTGGTAGTTTAAGGTTTAATTAACCTAAACTCTTTATCGCTTTTTCTATTCGGGTTAAGGTTTCTTCTTTGCCAATCATCGCCATGATATCAAAAATATGTGGGCCCTTCATGTCCCCAACAAGAACTAAACGTAGCGGGGGCATTACTTTTCCAAAGGATAGCGCCGTATCCGTTATCCAAGACTTTACATTCGTTTCCATCGTTTCAGAAGAAAAATCAGTCTGTGTTTTTAAAACCTCCAGTAACTGGTTCATGATAGCTGTTGTTCCTTCTTTCCATTGCTTCTTAGCGGCCTTTTCAGTATACTCTGATGGTGCCACAAAGAAATAATCACTCAGCTCCCAAAAATCAGAAACAAACGTGGCGCGCTCCTTGATTAAACCAACGACTTGCTCCACATAAGGAGCAGTGCGTTTATTCTCATGTATATCCGGATGGTTATCTAATTCGACTAAAAATAAAGCAGCTAGCTCAGCGTCATTTTTAGACTGCATGTATTGTTGATTGTACCATTTGGTCTTGTCTGGGTCAAAGCGTGCCCCAGACTTGTTTACGCGCTCTAAGGAGAACGTTTCCACTAGTTCTGCTAAACTAAATAATTCCTGCTCTGTTCCAGGGTTCCATCCTAACAGCGCTAAAAAGTTAACTACAGCCTCTGGAAAGAAACCTGCTTCTTTATACCCTAAGGACTCATTCCAAGATAGCGGAAATACGGGAAAACCTCCTTTTTCCCCATCGCGCTTACTCAGTTTTCCTTTCCCTACGGGTTTCATTATTAAGGGCAAATGGGCAAATTCAGGTGCTTGCCATTCAAATGCGTCATACAATTGCTGGTGAAGCGCCAAAGATGGTAGCCATTCTTCTCCGCGGATTACATGGGAAATTTCCATTAAATGATCATCTACAATGTTCGCTAAATGGTACGTTGGCATGCCATCACTCTTACACAATACTTTATCATCCAAAACATTGGAGTCAATTTCCATCTTACCTCTAATGATATCGCTCAAGTATACTTTCTCATCTGGTGGTGTGAGGAACCGGATAACGTAATCTTCCCCAGAGGCTAAGCGTTTTTCAACTTCCTCAGGTATTAGGGACAGAGAATTGTCCAGTTTTAAGCGGTTATGCCAATTATAGATAAATGTTTTGCCTTTCGCTTCGTGATTTTTTCTGTGAAAGTCTAACTTTTCTGAGGTATCAAATGCATAATATGCTTTTCCTTTTTCAATCAACTCATCAGCATACGCTTTATATAAATGTTTGCGCTCACTTTGACGATACGGACCAAAATTATCTTTAGGTTTTTCAGGGCTTTCGTCAAAAGTAAGCCCACACCATTCCAAGGCATCAATGATATACTTTTCAGCGCCTTCAACGTATCGGTTCTGATCGGTATCTTCTATCCGTAAAATAAAATCGCCGCCATGTTTTTTTGCAAACAAATAATTAAACAATGCCGTACGAACCCCACCAATATGCAGGGGCCCCGTTGGACTCGGCGCAAAACGAACACGAACTTTCTTACTCATAGCTAAAAATTGAAATGCAAATATAGTGTATGCACTAGGAGTAGAAAAGTATGAGACAACGAGAAAAGGATAAAGAGCATCAACAACTGCACTAGGAAGTCAGCACCATGTCTATTGGAATGCGCGGGTTCATTAATTTAAACCACAAAGGGGGAATAAAAGACAGTACCATAGATGTTGGGTAACCGTAGGGCATTTGTGGGGAGATGTCGTGATAGTCCAGCACCTGATATTTTTTGGAGGATTTAAAATGATGGTCGCTATGACGTGTTAGCTCGTACAATACGATGCGTCCAATCACGTGGTTGCTATTCCAAGAATGTACTTCGCGCACTCGTTCATACCTGCCGGAGGGTAATTTTTTACGCATAAGTCCATAATGCTCTATATAGTTGACGGTTTCCAACATTAAAAACCCAACAACACCAGAGCAAAATGCAATGAGCAATCCTAAGGGGCCAAAAACGAAAAATACCGCTGCCAGATACCCCATTTGTATAAGCATGTACCAAAGCATATCGTTTTTAAACGATAAAAAAGGTGTCGCGTCTTGCTTTAATAATTGATTCTGAAGCTTCCAAGCACTCCCATATTGCCTGAGTGTAGAGGTTACCCAAAAAGAATATACCGACTGGTTAAATTTTGCAGTAGCCGGGTCTTCAGCGGTTGCAGCATGCGCATGATGTCCAAAGTTATGCTCGATATAAAAATGCATATAATGGGAAGGTAATAGTAGTGCTTTTGCCAAGGTTCGCTGTAATTTGTTGTTTCGGTGACCCAATTCATGAGCTACATTAATGCCGTTGGTACCCAGAACAATTCCCATAGAAAGAACCATACCTAGCAATTCGTACGATTGATAATTATAGTTAGAAACATCGTAAAGCAAATAGCCCAAATACTATAGGAAGATTAAAATAAAGCATCCAATCGAAAAGTTTACTTTTCTTTTTTTTCTGACGTTCTTCCCCCTCCAGATTGCTGGTGTCTTGAGGCAATAGTAGTTCTAGAATTGGAATAATCACAAACGCATAGAATGGGGTAAAGAAACTCCAATGTTCTTTAAAATAGAAACTAACAATTGCCGAGACGGGTAATGTCAACGCGGCAAGGTATTTTAAATCCTTCATCTAGTCTCTTTTAACAAATTTTTCTAATCGAAAAATTCAATAAGAAGTATCTTGGTATTAAATATACTTCAAATTGCGCATTTATAACAGTATACTGGATAAGCTTAACGAGTTCATCCGCAAGCATTACACTCAAAAACTCATTAAGGGTGTTTTGTTGTTTTTAGCTTTTGGGCTGCTTTTCTTTTTAGCAATCATGGGTATAGAATATGCACTTTGGTTAAACACTACTGGGCGATTAATTCTGTTTTTGCTTTTTGTGACTACTGAACTGTTCTTTCTCTTCACCTACATTCTTACCCCGTTGTTTTATCTATTTAAACTTAGAAAGGGTATCACACCAAAGGATGCAGCGTTACTCATTGGAAAACATTTTCCAACAGTAGGAGACAAGCTATACAATTTATTAGATCTTGCGGACAACACAGAAAAGTCCGAGCTATTACTTGCCAGTATAGCGCAGCGTTCGGAACAATTAAATCCTATTCCATTTTCCAACGCCATTACCTATAAAGATGCATTGCATTATAGCAAATACATCCTAATTCCCCTGCTCATTGTTGGCCTGCTATGGCTTTCAGGAACTTGGAATTCCTTTTTTGGTTCTTATGAGCGGGTTGTCAACTATGATATGGCCTACGAGCCCCCAGCTCCTTTCCGGTTTGAACTATTGTCAGAAGACCTTAACGTTATAGAAAGTGAACCTTTTACGTTTCTGGTTAATACGATGGGGCCTATAAAACCCGAAAATGTATATGTTGTCCTGGACGGAAAGGACATACTTTTGCAAGAAAACAACGGTAGGTATCAATACACTCTTTCTCCGCCGATATACACATCAAACTTTAGCTTTAAAGGGAATGGGGTGCGCTCCAAAGAATATCAATTAACTGCCTTAAAAGCTCCAGCCATCGTTGATTTCAACATCAACCTACAGTATCCCTCCTATTTGAACAAGCCCGACGAAACCTTAAAAAGCACAGGCAATGCCCTAATGCCTGAGGGCACAAAGGTTACTTGGGAAATTACAGGACAGGATACCGAACAGATTAGATTGATTACAAAAGATACCGTACTCCCCTTCGAGAAAGAGAAGAACGCATTTGCTCTTTCTAAACGAGTATATTCAGATATGGGGTATCAATTAACAACCTCAAACACAAATGTAACGGACTATGAAAAATTGGATTATACTTTTAAGGTCATAAAAGACGAATACCCAACAGTTACCGTAGTTCGAGTTATGGATTCCCTTAACCCTAATATTTCTTATTATTCTGGCGAAGCAGTTGATGATTATGGGGTTTCGTCTATTGATTTGGAATACTACGAAATAGGGAAAGAGGAAAGCAAAGCAAGTCTTGGTATTAGTAAGGGTCAAGGGAATATTAACCAGTTCTACTACACGTTCCCCTCCGGTTTGGCACTTGATGCAGAAAAAGACTATGAATTTTACTTTTTAGTAACTGATAATGATGGCATCCGCAAGGGTAAAACCACTAATAGTCAGGTGTTTAGACAAGTCTTGTTGGATGATAACCAACTAAAAAACAAAGAGTTAGAATCTCAGCAGAACTTAATTGACAACTTGGATAAATCCTTAGAAAAGGCTAGGGAGCAAGAGGATGCCCTAGAGGAATTGAATGCCCAACAGAAAGAAAAGAACAGCTTAAATTTCAATGATAAGAACCAAGTAAAGGATTTTCTTAAAAAGCAGAAGCGACAAGAAGAGCTAATGCAAAAATTCAGTAAGCAACTTAAAGAAAATCTAAGCAAAAGTAATCCAGATGACAAACTTAACCAGCTTTTACAAGAACGTTTGGAGCGGCAAGAAATAGAAGCACGTAAGAACGAAAAACTTTTAGAGGAACTGAACAAGATTGCGGATAAAATAAACAAGGAAGAGCTTACGAAAAAGCTAGAAGAAATAGGCAAAAAACAAAAGACATCCCAACGCAGTCTAGAACAATTGGTAGAATTGACCAAACGGTATTATGTTACTGAAAAGGCTGGACAACTAGCAAAAGACCTAGAAAAATTAGCTAAAAAACAAGATGACCTTGCTGAAGATAAAATTAACTCTGATACAACCGACAAGGAACAGGAAATACTGAACCAGCAATTTGATGAATTGGCAAAAGAGCTTGACGAACTGCAAAAGGATAATGAAGATCTTAAAAAACCAATTGACCTTAACGTTAGTGAAGATACCAAAAAAGGGGTGAAAGACAATCAAGAGCAAGCACTAGAGGAAATAAAGAAACACCAAGGAAACGAGCAGGATTCCGATATAGAAAAGATGAAGCAAAATGCTTCAAGTGCCAAGAAAAATCAAAAATCCGCAGCTCAAAAAATGAAGGAAATGAGTGAAGCACTTGGCGATTCTTCTTCTGGAAGTAGTGGTACATCCTCACTTGCTGAAGACGCGAAAATGCTCCGTCAGATATTGGACAACCTAGTTGTTTTCTCGTTTAAACAAGAAAACCTATTTGATAAATTAAGCGTTCAAGATTCAGAAGATGTTTCTCAATATGGTGTAACCGTTCGCGACCAGCAAGAACTCAGAGGTTTATTTGAACATGTAGACGACAGTCTTTTTAGCCTTTCTCTTCGACAAGCAGAACTTTCAGAGTTCGTAAACGAACAGATTACGGAGGTCTATTATAATATCGATAAGGCCCTAGTAAGTATGGCAGATGGACAAATGTACCAAGGAGTATCCTACCAAAAATATGTGCTTACGGCATCCAATAATTTGGCAGATTTTTTGGCGAAGGTATTAGAAAACATGAACCAAAGCATGCAACCAGGTCAAGGAGAGGGCGAAGGGCAAGAAGGATTTCAACTACCTGATATTATAAAAGGACAACAGTCTCTCAGTGAAAAAATGGGCCAAGAAGGCGAGAAAGGAAAACAGGGAAATCAAGGAAAGGAAGGCGAATCTGGACAAGAGGGGAAAGAAGGACAAGGAGGCAAAGAAGGACAGGGAGGCAAAGAAGGACAGGGAGGCAAAGAAGGACAGGGAGAAAACGGTCAGCAAG
>CAZMUV010000027.1:6122-22896 GCA_964569345.1 uncultured Maribacter sp.
GGAGGCAAAGAAGGACAGGGAGGCAAAGAAGGACAGGGAGAAAACGGTCAGCAAGGAGAAGGCCAAGGGGAGGGCGGTGAAGGTGGACAGAACGGCAAAGGAAAGGGACAAGGAACTGGTGAGGGAGATGAGGGTGGTTCTGGACAAGGGATGTCTGAAGCAGAACTACAGGAAATTTATGAGATTTATCAAGAGCAACAACGCATACGCCAAGAACTAGAAAAGCAACTCGAAAACATGATCAACAATAGTGATCGTAAACTAGGAGAAAAACTAGTCAGACAGATGGAGGATTTTGAAAATGACCTCTTAGAAAATGGGATTACGCAACGTACTATTAATAAAGCTAATACCATACAGTACGAACTTTTAAAACTGGAAAATGCAGCCTTAAAACAAGGAAAGAAACCGGAACGAGAGAGTAGTGCCAACCAAAAAGACTTCACAAACCCTATTACTACTAAACCCTCATTATTAGATAATTATCGCAACGAGGTTGAGATTTTAAATAGACAAGCCTTACCTTTGCGCCAAAATTTTAAGACAAAGGTAAAAGCTTATTTTAAAGGCAATGACTGATTTCCATTATGAAACTGATTTTAACCTAGAGGACGAAAGCAAATTCACTGCTTGGATAAGCAATGTATGTATGTATGAAGGATTTACTTTGGGTGATTTAAATTACATTTTTTGTAACGACGCCTACTTGCTCAATATTAACCAAAGCTATTTACAACATGATGATTATACCGACATCATCACCTTTGATTATACGGTTGGCAAAGTGCTTTCGGGAGATATTTATATTTCGATTGAACGGGTTTCGGAGAACAGCATTAGTTTCGAGGTTTCCTTGCAAAACGAATTACTGCGAGTTATGGCGCACGGGTTGCTTCATTTAATGGGCTATAAAGACAAAGAGCAGAAGCACATTATTGAGATGCGCGCAAAAGAAGATGAAAAAATAAAAATGTTCCACGTGGAACAATAGATCTTATGTTTGGAGAAAATTACGACGTTATAGTGGTAGGGGGTGGCCATGCTGGAGCAGAGGCCGCAGCGGCAGCAGCCAACATGGGTTCCAAAACCTTGTTGGTTACTATGAACCTACAAACCATCGGGCAGATGTCCTGTAACCCTGCTATGGGAGGTATTGCAAAAGGTCAGATTATTAGGGAAATTGACGCCCTAGGTGGTTACAGTGGAATAGTCACGGATAAATCCGCTATTCAATTTAAAATGCTCAACAAATCAAAAGGACCTGCGATGTGGAGTCCTAGAGCTCAGAGTGACCGAATGCGTTTTGCAGAGGAATGGCGTTTAATGCTAGAACGAACACCTAACGTGGATTTTTATCAAGAAATGGTTTCGGGTTTGATAGTTGAAAAGGGTGCTGTTATTGGTGTTAGGACCTCATTAGGAATCGATATAAAAAGCAAGGCCGTAATATTGACAAACGGAACCTTTTTAAACGGATTAATCCATATTGGTGAAAAACAATTTGGTGGCGGCAGAGCAGGTGAGAAGGCAGCAACCGGAATTACAGAACAACTTTCTAGCTTTGGTTTTGAGAGTGGTAGAATGAAGACAGGAACTCCGCCTAGAGTAGACGGAAGATCCCTAGACTATTCCAAAATGATATTGCAACCAGGCGATGTCAATCCTGAAAAGTTTTCATATACAGACACGTCAATTTTAAAAATACAACGTGATTGTCACATGACGCATACCAGTGCTCTAGTACATGATTTACTGCGGGAAGGTTTTGATAGATCCCCAATGTTCAATGGAAGAATTCAAAGTATTGGCCCACGCTATTGCCCCTCTATTGAGGATAAGATACATCGATTTGCAGATAAAGACAGTCATCAAATGTTTATTGAACCCGAAGGGTGGAACACCGTTGAGGTTTATGTAAATGGTTTTTCCACCTCCTTGCCTGAAGATATACAATTCAAGGCCCTGCGTTCTGTTGTTGGGTTTGAAGGAGTAAAGTTCTTTAGGCCTGGATATGCAATAGAGTACGATTATTTTCCGCCCACGCAATTAAAGCACACCTTGGAAACAAAGTTAATCGACAACCTTTACTTTGCTGGACAAATAAATGGAACGACTGGCTATGAGGAAGCGGCTTCCCAAGGTCTTATGGCTGGTATTAATGCGCACCTTAAAGTAAACGAAACAGCACCCTTTATACTCAAACGCGATGAAGCTTATATAGGTGTTTTAATTGATGACCTTATTACAAAAGGTACGGATGAGCCTTATAGAATGTTTACCTCAAGAGCAGAATATAGAACTTTGTTGCGCCAAGATAATGCAGACCTAAGATTAACACCAATGGGACACGCAATTGGTTTAGCTTCCACCAAACGATTAAGCCGTATGGAAGAAAAGTTAAAGAAATCTGACGCCTTTGTAACCTTTTTTAAAGAAACGAGTGTTCTACCGAAGGACATTAATCCTATACTAGAAAGCGTTGGCTCCGCAACTGTTAAGCAATCCGATAAGATGTTCAAAGCTTTTTCAAGACCGAAAGTAACCATGAAACATATGCTGGGTTTGAAACCAGTAGCATCCTTTGTATCTGATAACCATATAGATAGTGAAGTGCTCGAACAGACTGAAGTTCAGGTAAAATATTCCGGTTATATTGCAAAAGAAAGAGTGAATGCGGATAAACTTCTTCGTTTAGAAAACGTTAAAATTCCTACTGGCTTCGACTATTCCAAACTACAGTCCTTATCCTATGAAGCTAGAGAAAAATTCGCCGCAATAAGACCTGTAACCATTTCCCAAGCGTCCAGAATTAGTGGTGTCACTCCAAGCGATATAAGCGTATTATTAGTTTTCTTGGGTAGGTAACCAGCATTGTTCCACGTGAAACAATCTAGCTCTACCTTATAATCCATTATCTTCACACCTCCATAATCTATACATTTGAAGCCAGCATGAAACCGTATTTAAAAACAAAGGATTATTTCTATTCCAAACAGGAATTCGATCTTCTATTTGATGATAAAAATGAAATGCTTATTACCTCACCCGTACCGGATAACTTAGAGAATTACTACCAAAGCGAAACCTATATTTCTCATTCAGATCAATCAAAAACGCTTATAGATAAACTATATCTCCTCATAAAATCCTTTAGCCTTACAAGAAAAGTGCAATTGCTTAATTCGCTTTTACCTCGCAAAGGAAGTCTTTTAGATATTGGTGCCGGAACAGGTGATTTTCTTTTAACTGCCAAGAAAGATAAATGGCATGTTTCAGGAGTAGAACCTAACCCACTTGCTAGAACCAACGCAAACGCGAAAGGGATAGCTCTATTCGAAAACATTAGTTCCTTGCCGGACTCTACCTATAACATTATAACCCTTTGGCATGTACTTGAACATTTACCTGACCTAAATAATAAGTTGAAACATATCACAAAACTTCTTAAAAAAGATGGCTACTTAATTTTAGCAGTGCCTAACTTTAAGTCCTATGATGCGAAGCACTACAAACAACACTGGGCAGCTTTTGACGTACCAAGACATCTCTGGCACTTTTCTAAAAAATCGATAGTAAAACTATTAAAACCGCATGGTTTAGTGCTATATCAAACGAAACCCATGCTATTTGACTCCTTTTATGTATCTCTCCTCTCCGAAAAATACAAAACCGGAAAAAACCGGTATTTACCTGCCTTCTTCCGAGGATTAGTGTCAAATTTAAAAGGAATGACCTCTAAAGAGTATTCCTCCCATATTTACATTCTTAAAAAGGACTAATTATTAATTTTAGCGCTTAAATTATGCTTTTGTGCATAACTATATACAATTACACCTAATTATTTTAAAGCCTCGTTAAAACAAGCCTAAAGAGCTTACTGGTGATAACAATAACCTATACAAAATTACATCCCCATCAATAAAACTAATACTTTATAATTTACATTGGTACCAACACACCTGTTAGCTATATAAAATTGAAAAATAGCGAATGCATTTAAAAACCTTTATTACTTTTGCGCAACATTAAAATGAAAACAATGAAAAAAGTGATCCTTGGATTAGCAGTACTGACTATCGTAGCCTGCCAACAAGAAAAGATTGGATACGTTGATAACGTAAAGTTAATGAACGACTATCAAGAAAAAATAGATGTTGAAGCCAAGTTTAAAGTAAAGGCTGATGCGCTATCAAAAAAAAGGGACAGTATTTCACAAGCTTTCCAAATTGAAGCCCAAGCTTTCCAAGCAAAGGCACAAAGCATGCCGCAACAAAAAGCTCAAGACGAATATGCTGCCTTTCAACAAAAAGGTCAATTTATTGGTCAGCAACTGCAACAAGAAGACCAACAGCTACAAGCAGAAGGTCAAATACAAATGGATAGCGTTATTAGTAACGTTAAAAATGAAGTCGAAGCCTATGGTAAAGCTAACGGTTATAGTTATATACTTGGTGGTGGTGAAGGAGGAAGCGTTCTTTATGGAAAAGAAGCTAACAACTTAACTGACGCAGTTGTTAAGATGCTAAACGACAAATACAAAGAGTAAACAACTGTATTTTAATATTTTTAAACCCAGCAAGTTTGCTGGGTTTTTTAGTCTCTGATACCTTCAATCTTCTCGATACCTTTTTCTATAGTAAACTGATCCTTAGGAAGAAATCCTTTAACAATCAATACGATACCACATATAACTAAAATAACACCCACCCCCTTTTTAACCAAACGTATCCGATTATAGGTAAGCTTTTTCTTTAACTGCTTTGCCAATAGAATTTTAAACAAATCTGTGGTAAAATATGAGGATAACATCGTTCCAAAGAACACTCTAATTCTTACCGGTTCATTATCTAAACTAGGGCCCACGATAATTATAACCCCTAACCAAAAAACAAGAACACCTATGTTTATAAAGTTTAATAAAAACCCTTTTACAAAAAGTTCTAGATAATCTCCTTTCGTAATTTTAATAGGTGCGTTTGAATCTATTTTTACACCCTGCTTAAAAAATGTAGTAACCCCATATACTAGTAAAATTGCACCACCAAACACATATAATCCTGGTTGATTGCTTAGATTTTCCAGTAGCTGGTAACTACTAAAATATGCGGCTAAAATGAATAAAATGTCAGCAATAATTACTCCAATATTAAAACTTAATGCTGCTCTAAAGCCTTTAATTGCACTCGTTTCTAATAAAACAAAAAATACAGGGCCAATCATAAAACTTAATAAAAAGCCTAAGGGTATTGCTGCCTGTACATCTTCAAACATAAATTATCACATTCTTTTTATATTCCCTCCAAACACTGTTTTTTCATCTACCTTGGCAGGGTTTCCATATAAGAGTACTTCGCCACCTGCCTTTACACTTACCTTTACATAATCACTAGCATATACTTCTGCCTTACTTCCCGCATTCACATTAATGGTAGAAAATTTTGTCTGAAACGTTTTGCCTTCATAGACACCACCCGTATTAATTTGTACATCTTGAACTTCCGCACTTCCGGTTGCATTAATTACACCGCCAGATACTGACTTAACGAGCATTTGTTCCACGACCGCAGTTATTCTAATTTCACCCCCTTCTTGTGCTTTAAGCTCCAAAATATCTTGCTTCATTTCATCTTTACTTCGTATCTGCGCATCTTCATTTACATCTATAACTACTAATTTACTTTTATAATAAATAGCTACGAAAGTTTTATATCCGCTAAAAATCTTTCCTATCTGCATACGAACTTTAAGCACTCCATCATTATTAACAATAGCCACCTTATCGGTACTTTCTCCGGTAATTACAGCCTTATTTTCTGTAGATTTAATCAACTTAATCGATAAACCATCAAAGCCCTTTAATTCCCTAAAATCATCCAGCAGCATTGTTACAGTATTATCTTGTGCAACAACCGCTTGAAATCCTAAAAGCAACCACAGAATTAAAAAATGTTTCATTTTGTTTGTTTTCATGAAGTATGGTGTACTAACAATATCGCTAGTTTAACAACCCTAATTCTTTACTACAAGCCCTTAAATCAAATTCTGTTCCAAAACCTACTTTTCGTTTTTACCTATCAACGCAAAATCTAAATGTCGTTTTATCAAATCACTGTTCTTTACCATAACAATTACCTCGTCTCCTAATTGATACGTTTTTTTTGTGCGTTCTCCAACAATCGAATATTCCTTTGCATCGAAGATATAATAATCTCCTTTGATATCACTAATACGTACCATTCCCTCACACTTGTTCTCTATAATTTCAACATATACGCCCCACTCAGTAACGCCGCTAATAACTCCAACAAATTCCTTATCCTCATGATCTTGCATGAACTTAATTTGCATATATTTTACCGAATCACGTTCAGCACTTGCAGCCAGCCCTTCCATATCTGAAGAGTGTTTGCACTTCTGCTCCAATGGTTCTGCCTTCACACTATTACCCCCATCTAAATAATGTTGCAATAGACGATGTACCATAACATCTGGATACCTGCGTATAGGTGAGGTAAAATGACTATAATAATCGAATGCTAAGCCATAATGTCCTATATTATCTACAGTGTATACCGCTTTACTCATAGTACGTATAGCAAGGGTATCTACTAAATTTTGCTCTTTTTTTCCTTTTACATCTTCTAAAAGTTTATTTAATGAAGCACTAATTGATTTTTTATCCTTAAAATCTAACTTATGTCCAAACCGAGATATAATACCGTTAAGTGCCATCAGCTTATCCTCATTAGGATCATCATGAATACGATAAACAAAAGTTTTCTTTTGTTTTCCGATGAACTCTGCTACTTTTCTATTTGCCAGTAGCATAAATTCCTCTATTAGCTTATTAGCATCCTTTGCTTCTTTAAAATAAACACTTACCGGTTCATTATCTGCATTCAAATTAAAACGAACCTCTACCTTATCAAAAGATAGCGCTCCTTGATCCATACGTTTACTACGCATTATTTTAGCCAACCTATTCATAGTCAAGGTTGCATCAACTACTGTAGCATCAACGCTATACCCACTATCTCTAATACTTATATCTTCGGGAATATTTCCTTCACCCGTTTCTATAATATACTGGGCTTCTTCATAAGCAAATCGCTCATTGGAATTTATAACCGTTCTTCCGTACCATTGATTCACTACATTACTTTTGTTATCCAATTCAAAAACGGCAGAAAAAGTATATTTTTCCTCGTTAGGCCGTAATGAACAAGCGTTATTAGATAACACTTCTGGTAACATAGGAACCACTCTATCTACTAAATATACAGAGGTAGCTCTTTCATATGCTTCATCATCCAATATGGTACCCTCTTTAAGATAATGCGAAACATCAGCTATATGAACCCCTATTTCGTAGTTACCGTTTTTAAGTATTTGAAATGAAAGCGCATCATCAAAATCTTTAGCATCTTTAGGATCTATAGTGAAGGTTAATACCTCACGCATATCTCTACGTTTACTAATTTCTTCCTGTTTTATACTCGTATCCAATTCATCTGCGAAACGTTCTACTTCTACTGGAAACTCATAAGGCAGGCCATATTCTGCAAGTATTGAATGTATTTCTGTATTGTGCTCGCCAGGTTTACCTAATACCTCGGTAACTTTACCAAAAGGAGATCCTACATCATCTGGCCAATCGGTGATTTCTACAATAACTTTATCACCATTTTCTGCATCCTTCAATTTATCATTAGACACAAAAATATCAGTGTACATTCTAAAATCAGTTGGTCTAACAAACGCAAACGTTTTTTGCATATCTACAATACCTACAAAGGTAGTTTTGTTGCGCTCAATAATTTTATGAACCTCTCCTTCTAGCTTCTTTCCTTTTTTTCTAGGATATATAAAAACTTCAACTATATCTTTATGAAAAGCTTTATTAATCTTGTTATTAGGTACAAATACATCATCATCCATACCTTCGATAACAATATAAGCGTTACCTCTTCCTGTAATATCTACTTTTCCTTCGTGATACGTTTTAGTATCCTCTAATACCTGATAATTACCTCTATCTACTTCCTTTATCCTCTTTTTTTCCTTTAATTGAACTAATCTTTTTATCAGGGTATTTCTATCTTGCGTATCTGTAATACCAATTTTTACAGCAATTTGCTTATAATTAAAGGTTTTGTTCGGTTCCTTTTCTAAAACCGTAAAAATACCTTTGGTAATTTCGTTTGTTTTATGGTTTCTCGCCTTCTTATTTCTATTCGACATTAAAATTTTAATTTGTTGGAAAATTACGAATTATATTCCACTACCCTTGTCATGTGATTTTAAGCTTACTTTATAATTTTCTCAAGCTTATCAACAGTAATATCATATTATTCTATTTTTTTTTAATTTTAAATAAATTATTGATGCTTATTATAGCATGTTAATAGCGGGTATAACTATAAATGGTTTTACTTGATTTTATGAGATACTATTACTTGTTCACATACTATAATTAACAAGATAGTTTGATAATCAGAAATTTAATAAAGTTATCAGTAGCGGTTGATAACCTATTTAAACATAAAAATATTGATAAGTTTATTCGATTTTTATGTTCACTAACGCTATTATTTTCTTTAAAAGTACCTTACTAGTTCTTAAAGAATTTTTCGTTTTTAACATGAAAACAATGTAAGCAGAATATAAAATTAACTCACAAATTTATATTTATAGAGTTATTAACACTTATTCACATACTTAACCCATGCTTTAGGGTACTAATGAACAACCTTTAAAATTCAATATAAATATAATGTTGTGAATAGTCTATTTCTTGTAGTGAACTATTGGATATTGTACATTTGTTATCAGATACCCCATCTTAACGAACAAATAAATAAGAATATGAAAATAGCTATAGGTAACGACCATGCAGGTACTGAATATAAATTAGCGATTATAGGATTGCTTAAATCTAAGGGTATAGAAATAACAAATTATGGTACCGATGGAACTGATAGTGTAGATTATCCAGATTTTATTCATCCTGTTGCAAAAGATGTGGAAGAGGCAAAGGTAGATTTTGGTATTATTATATGTGGTAGTGGTAATGGCGCTTCTATGACTGCTAATAAGCATCAAAACGTACGTGCTGCATTATGTTGGACCAAGGAAATAGTAGAATTAGCGCGCTCTCATAACGATGCTAATATATTAAGTTTACCTGCTCGGTTTATTTCATTACCTCAAGCATTAGAAATGGTTACTACCTTTCTAAATACTAAATTTGAAGGTGGAAGACATGAAAGACGTATAGAAAAAATCTCCTGTGTATAAATGAAATTACTAACCAGAGCGAATATCACTTCTATGCCAAATTATGTATTGGTATTACCGCTGTTTTTAACTCATAATAATGCCTTTTCTCTTGGTCACATCTTTAAATTTTTAATTTTTACAGAAAAGTAAACTATTTTTAGAACACTTCAACTTTTTAAGGTTGAAGGAATTTTGCACAGCGTTGTAACTTTTGATGGAATTAATAATTATGCTTTGTATGCACAAGAATGTATAGCAGATAATCACGCGAACCTACATGGTTATTTAAAATGTAAAGAATGTAGCTTTATGCATTGTACTCCTATACTTTCTCAACCAGTTTTAGAAACAGGACGTTGGGTTAAAATAGATAAGGTATAAATTATAGCAAACGGTACCTGTAAAGATTGCAATCAAGCTGCATACTAATAAACGTAGTTTTGTTAAAAAAAACATGGGACATTCTCATTCAGGTCATAGTCATTCACATCCCGATTTAAGAGGTAGAAATCTTATTATTTCAATCTTACTTAATATAGTAATCACTGTGGCTCAAGTTATAGGAGGGTTCTTATCAGGTAGTCTTTCTTTACTTTCTGATGCTCTTCATAATTTTAGTGATGTTATTTCTCTTATTATCAGTTATATAGCTACTGTATTATCCAAAAAGAAAGCTTCTACTAATAAAACCTTTGGATACAAACGTGCAGAGATTATTGCAGCTTTTGTTAATGCCGCTTCGTTGATTGTTGTAGCTGTAATATTGATAAAAGAAGCCGTAGAACGATTTATGAATCCACAAGAAATAGAGTCAAACCTGGTTATCTGGTTATCCTTGATTGCTATTGCAGGAAATGGTTTTAGTGTATTATTATTAAAGAAGGATGCTAACAGTAATATGAATATGAAATCTGCTTATTTGCATTTATTAACGGATATGATGGCATCCGTAGTCGTATTGCTAGGCGGTCTTTTAATGTTTTTTTTTAAATGGTACTGGGTAGATGCTGTTTTAACTTTCGTTATTGCTATTTATCTTATTTTCATGGGCTATGACCTATTAAAGGATTCTACCAGAGTATTGATGTTATTTACGCCCAACACTATTCAGGTCAAAGAAATTGTAGAAACGATAAAGAAGATAGTGCCAGTTAAGAACGTACACCATGTTCATATTTGGCAATTAAACGAGGACGAAGTACATTTAGAGGCGCACATAGATTTTAATGAGGATATACGCTTGTCACGTTTTGATGTTATTTTAGAAGAAATTGAAGAAGAGTTGTTTAACAACCATGGTATAAATCACATAAATATTCAACCAGAATTTGGAAAATGTGACAGTAAACAGATAATTGTACAGGATTAGATATGAATATAACGGTAAAAACGTTTAAGGATCTCAATACAATAGAACTCTATAGTATTCTTCAACTACGTGCAGAAGTTTTTGTAGTCGAACAGAATTGTGTCTATCAAGATCTAGACGGTAAAGACCAAAACGCACTACATGTTATAGGAACTAAGAGTGATAAAATCATAGCATATACACGTATTTTTAAAGCGGGTCTCTATTATGATGTCGCCAGTATTGGAAGAGTCGTTGTTGCCCAGGAAGAAAGACGATATGGTTATGGTAAAGTAATCATGGAAGCTTCTATACAGGCAGTTAAGGAACATTTGAAAGAAGAGACCATTAAAATATCGGCACAGGAATATTTAAAAAACTTCTATAATGATTTAGGATTTAAAGAAGTTGGAGATGGATATTTGGAAGATGGGATACCCCATATTGCAATGATTAAAAACTAAAAATAGTGCACAACGCCCCATTTTTAAAAGTGGTTTATTTTTTGTTTTATATACGTATCGGTGTTTTGTTACTAAGGTTTATATCTTCTAACATCATATCTGTGAATTTGTAATGCCCTCTTGTGGTTATAATCCGAAAGCGATTAGAGCGCATTCTACTCAACGTATCTAAGAACAGCCATTTCGATTTTAGCAAACTTGGCTTCGCTGATTTTAAGCTAATTTCAAAAAAATACTTTCTACCATTTTTCATCGCCACGATATCCGGCGTTATTTTTGTATCCCCACCTTTTCTAGTGAACGATTTTGGAGTCTCATAGCCCTCCATATCTGCTTTTATATTCTCAAAACCGGTAGCTTCCAAATGATGAATCGATTTTTCTAAAAATGCCATGTTCTCTGTTTTGTCTACTTGTACCATAGCTAATAAGATACAAAAAAAAACTAAAAAAACAAAATTAGTGCTGATTAACAACAACTTAGCTTATTTTGTATTTCTGTAAACGTGTCTAGTCTATTTTTCAAAACCGCATAAGAGAGGCAGACAGGTGTTTTAGACCCTGCGGTCGGTTAGAAAGAATGTGGTTTTTACCCCAGAGAACCATATCATCGTCCAAATAATATAAAAAAACCACACACTACAATAATGGGACTAAGAAGAGCGATTAAATAAAAATAAACCAACTATATAGTCTAAAAAAAGGCTAAATTAAACGTTTCGCAAGCTTGTTTTCAATCAGAAAACTTAACTGAAATATTAGATTTACGGGTTTTTCTGCCTTGTTCTTGGTTGACATATAAAGATATCCCTCCGTTCTAGGATTTAATTCTCTTAGCCTTAATTTTCCATGTGTGGTTGCGTGCTTATTAACATATATAGTTAATAGCGATTCATTAATCCCTTTTTCTTTTAAAAAATCAATGAGTTTATTTCGGTTTACTATGGTTATTTTACATGAGGTATACGTGCTTGGAGCATCTGAATATATTCCGGTAATTAGCGAGTAGAATTCTGTTTTTTTTGTTTTATCAAAGAACCATCCTTTCTTTATTATTCTTGCCTTTTTATAGGACAGTTCAAAAGCAAACGTGGGTAGGTCTTCATTTATATAATCCAATTGCGCTTTTTCATCAACAAGATAACTTAGGCCAGTTTCTTTATGTGTCAAAATAAGGTCTATTCCCTCTAACTGTCGTTTTTTATCCTGTATGCGTTCAAAACTGTAGTGATTCAGGTGTTTGTGGTAATACGTATTTAAAAGCGCGGTAAGTTGCTGCTCTTTTTTTAAATCAGAAGTAAATGTGCTTTTTAAGGCCAAAGCATTAAGGGTTTATTTGTTTATAGAGAGCTTTTCCAATCTTTTCTACCACACCAACTACTAATGCATTCCCCATAAAAAAGGCGCGTTTGGTATTGCTTATTCCCTCTAATTGAGTATGATTATCAGGAAACATGTTTAAACGCTCCAGTTCTAATGGTGTAAGCCTACGCAGTCCTTTTGTTGCTTGCACCACGTGTTTAAACCTTGATGGACTCTTACCGCCTTCTCCTGTTATAATGGTTCTTGAAGCATTGTCAAGCGCTTCTGGGAAAATCATTCCACCTTCACTATAATTATAGGCAAATCCGCTTTTAGCGGTCCGCACTTCTTTTTTAGCCCCTTTCAAATAGTCCCATTTTGCATATTCGTCAGGTGAAATATAGAATTCGTCAGGAACGTCTTTTTTATTCAGAATATCTTTCAACACCGTATGTTTTCCATCATAGGAGGCAATCGTTTTTTCTGTGTAAACACTTCCTTTTATAAAGACACCACTATTTTGGAATGGCGATAATTTTTTTCCAATATTGAAGGTTTCCGAAAGGGTTACCAAATCTTCTGTAATAGAAAAAGTGTGTTTATTAGATACAGTAGTTGCAACCGGAAAGGCGTTTGCAAAAGTCCCTTGGGTACGGACCCATTCTGATGCCTCTGAATGCTGTAGGTTTTTATACGCTTGGGTAGATTTGTGATAGCCGATAAAAAAGATACGTCTGCGTCTTTGGGGCATTCCATATTCTGCAGCGTTGATGACACGCCATTCTACAGCATAACCCAAATCATCTAGGCTTTTGAGCATAATAGCAAAATCTCGCCCCCGTTGGTTGGAGGGCGATTTTAACAATCGGTCTACATTTTCTAAAAACAAGTATTTAGGCGGGTACTTTTTTTCCGAAAGGATGCGATGTATGGTCCACCACAGCACTCCTTTTTTACCGATGAGGCCTTTGGAGTTTTGCAATGTGGTTGCTACTGAATAATCTTGGCATGGAAATCCACCTACGAGCATGTCAGCCTCTGGAATATTGGATGTAGCTACCTCTGAAATGTCTTTGTTGCTATGGTGTTCTGCTCCGAACCGTGCTTCATAAACTTGGGAGGCGTGTTGCGCTTTTGTGCTGGGTTCCCACTGGTTACTCCATACAATTTTATAGTTTTTAGCCTGTTCCAATCCTAATCTAAATCCGCCTACACCGGCAAAAAGCTCTATAACCGTTAATTTCTTCATCTGGTGCTAAAGTAAGAAAAATTTAAGGCTGGACTTAAAGCTAAAAATCAATACCTAGCGAGTATTATGTATTTTTACTAAAAATAAAACCATTGAGATGAGATTTGGATATGTGCTTCTAATTTTAGTGCTATGTGCGGGATGTAAAACCGAGGCGCCTCTAGAAAACGCAGCACAAAAGCACATAGATATACTACAAAAAAAAGTGGCACCCGACAAAAGGGTGGCCGTTTTTCAAATTGAAGCACACCAAAATACAGACATCTATGTTTTAAAAGGAGAGACCGACCAACCCAAAGGCCTCCAAAGGTTGTTGGATTCCTTAACCTCTAATAGTATCTCCTTTATAGATAGTATTAGGGTACTACCAACTGCAGAATTAGGCAATAAAATACATGCCATCATTAATATATCAGTTGCAAACCTGAGAAGTAAACCAAAACATAGTGCGGAGCTAGCAACACAGGCCACATTAGGTACGCCTGTAAAAGTGTTGAAAAAAGAGGGGAACTGGTATTACATTCAAACACCAGATAGGTATTTGGCCTGGGTAGATGCGGGTGGCATAGTGCTATTTACAGAACAAGAGATAAAGAACTGGGAATCTACCGATAAGATTATTTATACAAAAACCTATGGTCATGCATATCTTGGACCCGACAAGGAGCAAATTGTGTCCGATTTGGTTGCCGGAAACCTATTAGAGGTCCTTAAGTACGTAGACAAATTTTATATTGTAAGATTTTCAGATGGAAGACAAGCCTATGTTTCCCATGAAGAATCTGAGAAATATGAGGATTGGTTGGCTGCTCTAGACAGTAGTTCCGATGCCTTGGTGGAAACTTCCAAACGTTTTATAGGAGTGCCCTATCTATGGGGCGGCACCTCTACCAAAGGAATGGATTGTAGCGGTTTTACCAAGACCATCTATTTTTTAAACGGGATGATTATCCCAAGAGATGCTTCACAACAGGTACACACAGGAAAACCTATTGATGATACCGGAAACTTTGAAGCTTTAGAAGCGGGAGACCTCCTCTTTTTTGGTAAAAAAGCAACAGATTCTACAAAAGAAAAAGTAGTACATGTGGGTATGTGGATTGGGAATAACGAGTTTATTCATGCCTCCGATATGGTAAGGGTGAGCAGTGTTGATAAAGTATCCGAAAATTACGACGAGCATAATGTGAACCGATACTTACGCACCAAACGCATTTTAAAAGAACAGGATAAGGATTTAATAGATTTGAGGCAAGTATCGATTTTTAAATAACAGTTATCCATAGCTTAGTCGAAGAAGACTATGAAGGGTCGTGTTTTTTGGGAAAAGATTTCCTCGCAATGAGTTCTGTACGGAACTATTTTAACACAAAAGAAAACATGAAAAACATTGCCTAAGTATTTCTGTTCCTAACAACAACAATTGTATTCGCCCAATACGAAATAAAACCAGCGGAAGGCTATTCACCTAATATTGGTTTAATGGTAGCGATGTTAGAGGGTTTGAAACATCAAATAACAGAAGAGGCTCAAGGTTTGAGTCAGTCCGAAACAGATTTTAAGTTTAACGAAAAGGCTAACAGTATTGGTGCGTTAGTAATGCATTTGGTGGCCACCGAAGCATATTATCAAATATAAACTCTAGAAGGTCGCCAATGGACAGATGAAGGAAAGTCTTTATGGGGTATCGGTGCCGGTTTAAATGAAGAATCTAAAAGTCAATTGAAAGAAAAACGAATGCGATACTATTTAGACCTTTGGAATCAACTTTGTCAAAAGACTTTGGACGTACTTAAAACAAAAGATGATGCTTGGTTTGCTTCAGAGATTGATGAAGGAACGAACTATCATTGGGCATGGTATCACGTTATGGAACATCAAGCCAATCACATGGGTCAAATAGCATTAGTGAAAAATAGACGACCCAAGTAATTATAGGGGTTTTATAAATTAACGGTTTTCCCTGTCTTAAAAGATTCATCCGCTGCCAAAACAATACGCAGACTGTTTATGGCATCTCGCAAATGATTGCTTAAATCTAAATCTTCCTGAATCGCTTTTAAAAAATACTCCTGCTCCAACCGGCAGAGCCCGTCGTGATCGGGTTCATCGGAGGTGTCTACAAGTTCATCAGGCTTTGTAAATTTTCCATTGGTATCCAAAGCACTATGGTGTAATTTTAAAGCTCCAGTTTTAGAATGATTGTCCACACTATCTGAATCTCCTTTCGCCTTATCAATAATAGAAACACACCCTTTTGGACCGATAACATCCTTTACAAAATAAGCGGTCTCGCTCATCATAGGGCCCCAGCCGGCCTCGTACCATCCCACGGAACCATCTTCAAAACGCACTTGAAGTTGGCCATAATTATACATTCTAGCATCTATTTCATCGGATAACCGAGCACCAATCGCACTCACGCTTATTGGAACAGATTGCGTCATCAAACACATTATATCTACATAATGCACACCACAATCTACAATGGGCGACATAGAGTTCATGAGTTGTTTGTGCGTATACCAATTGTCTCCAGAACTTTGCTGGTTTAAGTTCATGCGCATTACTAAAGGTGTACCTAACGTGCGTGCCACTTCTACGAATTTTGACCATGCCGGATGCACTCTAAGAATATAGCCCACCACCATCTTCTTCCCTTTTTTTAGAGCCAAATCCACTAGGCTTTGTGCATCTTCTACGGTAAGCGCCAAAGGTTTTTCGACAAATACATGTGCATTTTCATTTAAAGCGGAACGTATATAAGCGGCATGCGTATCTGGATAGGTATTGATGGAAACGGCATCTGGTTTGGTTTCCGCCAAAGCCGTTTCATAATTCCCGAAGGTGGGGTAGCCTCCCAATTCGGCCGATAGCTTTTCTCGACTTTTAGCTGTTCGGCTTACAAGCCCAACGATTTCAAAAGGGGCTAAATTGTGGTAAGCCCTTGCATGGGAGGCGCCCATATTTCCGCAACCAACGACTAGAATACGTATGTTCATAACATCAAAATTAACCTTAAAGCTATTGAACCCCTATTAAAATGCCTATTTTTAAAGAGATAAATTTTGGACTAAAAGCAAGCAAAAATTATGGTAATATGAATAAAACAACCCTAATCACTTCTTGTTTT
>CAZMUV010000027.1:22996-40207 GCA_964569345.1 uncultured Maribacter sp.
ATGCTCTTTTTTACCGAGTTTCAATATCTCGTTGCACACCTGATACTCACCAAATGTGATACAGTGTCACGTCTAAAGGAGCCGACAAAAATGTGGAAATCACTAAGGCCTTAGGATTAAAAATCTATTGCGATGTAAACGATATTCCAGATGAGCAAAACTAGAATTAGGAATTTAAAAATGGAGGTCCTTTCGGATAACGGGCATGTATTACGCAAATGTATTTTGAATATCGGAAGAAAAACAGCACTTGGAAACGTAGGAAAGAGAGGCGTATGACCTGAGTAACGGAGCCACAATTCTGCTATACAAAACAGAGAAAAGAATCGTTATTTAACCAGACAATTTCGTGTACCCATGTATATCAAAGGAAACGATTCAGGAACGTTGATAGAATCCTGCGCAGGCCTTTTGGATAATGATGTTGCAGAGAACTGTATTAAAAGAGAGACAGAAGAGGAAACGGGTTATACCATTTCTTCAGTAGAGAAGATTTTTGAGGCCTATATGTCCCTAGTTCGGTAACTGAAATTGTGCGCTTTTTTATTGCGAAATACAATAGCTTTATGAAAACTGGCGAAGGTGGCGGAGCTCATAATGAACAGGAGGAAATAGATGAGCTAGAATTAAAAAGAGACGAGACCATGGCCATGATTGGTATGGGAGAGATAAAGGACAGGAAAATAATTCTACTTCTTCAACATCTTGCTTTAAGGTATGTCTCACCAAAATACGTTTTGACACTATCTTTGTAAGGATGCCAATACGAGGTCCACGTACAAATTTAGGCGCACCACTGGACAATACAATTGATTGCTATCGCTTCGTTCGTTTTTAACCCAAATTTTGGTGTGGTAATCGTTTTGGCGATAGCTGCCAATACCGCTTTTCCGTTTGGATTGACTTTGCAGAAAAACATTCAGTATTTCCATCAAGTAAAAAAGCTTTTGAAATATGACTACTAGAAATCTGAACTGTGCGCTCTATTCTAATACATCGCAGGTATTCGATATACGCTCTTAGGTTTCTGCGTATCGAAATTAAAGCTCCAACCTCAACCCTTTTCGCGCTATCTCAAACCCTTTTTTTAGAACTTCCTTAGACTGCTCACTTTCAGTATTCAATAAGGGGTTGGTATGGTTAAAGTGGATAAAATGAATTTTTTTCTTTTCTTAGGGCGAAAGGTTTTCAAACAAGACCAAACTTTCGATTACAAATGGATGTGGAATTTCTGAAATATCCCGATTGTTGATTTCTTCCCCGTCATAGAATGTAGCATCCAAAAATGCATAATCGACCTTTGCGATTTCGGAAACAATATCCGTTTCCCATTTCTCCCACTTATCGATGTCCGGAATGAACAGGGCGCTTTTGTTCGGGCCAATAATTTTGTAGCCCACCGTCTCCGAATATTCATCCCGATGCGGCACTGTAAACGGAATAACTTTTAAGTCGTGCGTAAGTTGGGTTTCGTTTTTATTTTGCAAGGGCTTTAGAGCGATATTCTGATTGGAAACTAACTGACCCCAAGGCCCATTAGTTTCCAAAAAGCCCATCATTTTTGGCATTGTATAAACAGGGACTTGTTTGGTGTTTGTTGCTTCTTTCCCCAAATACATTAAGCCAGTATAATGGCCTATGTGGGCGTGGGTCAAGAAGATGCCATTGGGAATATCGGTATTTTGAAATCCGGAATGGGTACGTAAACGGCGTAACTGTACTGCAATATCCGGAGTGGCTTCAAACAGAAAGGTTTTTTTGGCTTTTGAATCGATAACCCCCAAGGAAACCACCTTACGAGACGCATCTTGATTTTTAAACAAGGTGGCACAACATTCCTTTTCACAAGCAATATGTGGCGAACCAGCATCTTGTGCCGTTCCCAGAACAATCAGGAACACACTTATTTCGCCCGAATTAGCAGGTGGAATACCCTGTTCAACCGCTTGTTGAGCAAAGGATAAAAATGTCACGCCGATGGCAAAAAAGAAAAGCATGAATTGTTGTAGATAGCGCATTATTCCGCCGTTAGAAATTCCCGAATATCCTTTGAAAGCTTGATTAAATCCGGTTCATGTGTGTACATCATGTGTCCTGCTTCGTAATAGGTCATTTCAACCCGATCGGTTACAATTCCGTTACGCGCAAAGGTGTATTCGGCATCAAAGAAGGGCGTAATCAAATCATAATAGCCGCTTGCTACGAGTACTTTCATAGCGGGATTACGACGCATGGTCTCGCCCAGATGCGGCGCTGTGTTTACGGGCATGGGCTCCCAATACTGAGTATCCGGCACCGTTCTCCATCGCCAGTTACTCCCTCCACCAGAAGTAATATAGGGCCTATCCATTTTTACTTTTAATTCGGAGGCTAGGTAATGATTTAAAGAAGCGGTATAGGCAGAACTGATTTTATAGCTGGCCGCGTCGCCCAAGTGAGGACGCTCAGAAACTTTGTCGGCCTCATCGCCCATAAATCGTCCATCCAAACGGCCAATCGCTAAACCTTCATCTTCCAATAACTTCTTTTGAAATCGCCCCATAAGTATCCGAAGGTTGGATTGTAGGATGTATTTTTTATCCAGTCCTGTGAAATAGGCCAATTTTTCTGCGACAGCTTCCTTTTCGGTATCACTTAAAAGATTTCCCTTATATAAGGCTGGCATATAGGTATCGTAAGTGAAGTTTCTACTTTCTTCCACAAAGGCTTCTAAGGTCTTCCCCTGCCCTGCTTTTTTGTGGTACCATGCCGTAGCTGTCATACTAGGTAAATAGGTCACGTAAGAAGTTATGTTGTGGTGTGCCGAAGTGGATCCGGCATAATCTAATGCCTGCGAAATCAATATCATGCCGTTGAGCGCCATGTTTTGACCAGAGCCTTCTAAGGCCTTTCCCAAGGCTGCGGCACGTGTAGTTCCGTAGCTTTCCCCTGCCAAGTATTTTGGGGAAAACCAACGTTCGTTTTCTGTGACCCAAGTGCGGATGAACTGCGCAAATGAGTCCACATCTTCTTTGAGACCGTAAAAATCTTTACCCTTGCCTTTTCCCACTAAACGACTAAAACCTGTTCCTACAGGATCTATAAAAACCAAATCGGTCAAATCTAATAAACCGTGTTCATTGTTGACGAAAGTATAAGGCGCTGCGCCATCGTCTTGTTGTGCGTCAGAATCGGTTTTCACCACTTTTGGGCCAAAAAAGCCTAAGTGCAACCACATAGATGCGGAACCAGGACCACCGTTGAACACAAAGGTAACAGGTCGTTTGCCCACATCGCCCATAGGGTTTTTTGTATAAGCGACCGACCAAAACGCAGCAATAGAATCACCTGCTTTATTAGTCAAATAGGTTTCTTTTGCAGTAGTGGTATAGTTGATGGTTTTGCCACCAAAGACCCCTTGATGCTTTGTTACAAAGGACTGTGCTTTTGGGATGGGCTTGACTTCCTCCTTTTTATCTTCTTTTTGAGCGCTTAGTACTGCGCTAACGAGCAGTAGTATGGAAAATAGTATCTTTTTCATAATAGGTTCTAGGTAATATTGGTTTCACTACGAATTTAACTGAAACCCCTTTAAGTTTGAAAGAATGCGCTAGAAATTTTGTTATATCCTGCATGCCTTGTTTATATGGTTTTCAACAGCATAACGTATAGGGGAAAGCCATTTAGTGTAACATGCTTACTTAGTAAGAATCCCGTTCAATTTTATCGCATAAGCCCTAGCATACTGCTCCATACCTAAATCGGTAGGATGGGTACCGTCTACTAAGGCATCGTTGGAAAGGCTGATTTCATTTTTAGTGAGCATATAGAGGTTTATCACACCATTTCGTTCTAATTCATTGAAAATATCGCTAGTCCACTTATTTAGAGTTTCGTAAACGCTTCTTCGATTATCATCCACTTCGCCGTCGCTATAGCCCGCATGTTGGGTCAACAGGATTTTGGCTTCTGGTCTTTTGCTTCGGATGTGTTGGATGCTGTTGCGCAATCGTTTTTTAATTTCGGCTTCAGTGTGTGTTTCATTCGGACTTAAATTGGGCAAACAATCTAGCACATAGATTTCAGCGTCTACATCAGTCACAAATTCTAGAACCTCAGGCTCTAAGCGTCCATTTCCCGAAAAACCTAAATTGACAATAGGATAGTTCAACTTTCTGCCTAAAATATTAGTCCATGCCATGCCAGGTCTAGAAGCGCAGGCCCCTTGGGTAATAGAGGTGCCATATACCATAATTGGTTTTTCTTTACGTTGTGGAAGAAATGTGATGACACTTCCCTTTGGTATACCGATTTTTAAATTTTTACAAGTGTTGTACAAGGGAAGATACAACTGATATTCCCTACCTTTTTGTGGGCTTTTTGCTGTCTTATAATTGAATTGTACGGTTTCCCCAAACGTATTCTTCCCACGATACCAAAGCCAATTACCCGTATCGTTTTTTCCATATAAATCGACACCACTTACACCTGTGGCCGGCATGTGGTTCATCGCTATATTTCCATCTACCTCGTATGCTATTTGAAGGCTATCGGCATCCGTGGTAAAACGAATGGAGAGTCCTGCTGCATGTCTAGAAAGCGACCAAACAGGTTTTCTGACAAGTGCTTTGGCAGCATTCGGCAATCTATTATAATCAATATCTGACCAACCTTGACCTTCAATTTTGGTCAAGGTTTCCGATGGGTTATGCCAAAGATAGTCGTTGGTTTCTTGAGCGGACAATTGAGAATTACACACTAGAAGTAATAGATAAATAATTAAGAATTTTTTCATAACTCCATATATTAGTTTATTGTTTGTCTGTATCGTCTTTGCTTGGTGAATGCTCTCGGGTAAACATATTAATAAGCCTAAAATCAGCAATCATCGGATACCTATTATCATTGTGTGAACTCGCTTTGCTTTATTATAAAGCATCTTCTTGATGAAATGGCCTCATTCGTAATGCTGTAATCAAGAAGCTAGGAACTATTATTTGAGTTGTTTTTTCTTTGGAGGACAAGAGGTTTTTATAACCATATACCCTTCTGCTTTAAAGAATGATTTTTGCCCTTTTGATAGTCGATTCTTCACTGTAACTATGGGATGATTTCAAGATAGCAATTAAATTTAAATTTCGCTTACCTTTCTATTGTCTAACCAAGCAAGACTATATGGAACAATCTTCTAGCACACTGTCCAAACGACTCTTTTCTTTAGATGTCTTCCGTGGTGCTGTTATGTTTTTACTAATTGCGGAAGCTGCGGGCTTCCATGAAAGTGTTGGCAGCCTTGCCGAGGGAACCGCATTTGAGACTCTTGGCCTACAATTACACCACCATCCTTGGAACGGCTTGCGTTTTTGGGACCTCATACAGCCTTTTTTTATGTTTATTGTGGGTGTGGCCATGCCTTTTTCCCTTCGGAAGCGATTAGCATCTGGAAGCCGTCGCGCGGCGACCAAACATATTTTAAGGCGCTGCTTTTTGTTGTTTTCCTTTGGAGTATTACTGCATTGGGTATATAGCCACGGCCCCGTTTGGGAACTCTGGAACGTATTGGTACAATTAGCCTTTACGATACTGATTGCCTATGCTATTATGAACCGGTCGTACAAGTTTCAAATAGGGTTTTCCATAGCACTCTTGCTATTGACCGAAGCGCTGTACCGGGCCTATAATCCTGCAGCGCCTTACGCACAAAACCACGAGAGCTTTGGTGCTTGGTTTGATATGCTTACGATGGGAAAAATAAACGATGGCTATTGGGTTTTTGTCAATTTTATCCCTACCGCAGCACATACCATTTGGGGCGTTATCTGCGGCCAATTGTTACTCTCTAAAAATACTACACAACAAAACTTAAAATTATTTCTGATTTTCGGGACGATGATTACAGTTTTAGGGTTTGCTATGGATTGGTTGGATGTTACCCCAATAATAAAGCGCATTGCCACAACATCCTTTACCCTGGCTTCCGGAGGTATTAATATTTTGACCTTGACCTTTTTTTATTGGGCCATAGATGTTCAAGGTTACAAGAGAAACTGGCTGAAAATTTTCTCGGTGGTGGGCACTAATTCCATTTTCATTTATTTGTTTTCTGAAACCTTTGGCCACTTATTGTTTCGTGAATTTGAAATTTTATGGAGTACAGGTATTTTTGATACCCTTTTGCCCTATAAAAACTGGATATTGCTTGTTGAAGCCTTGTTGATTCTCTTATTTTTATGGTGGATTACCTATTTTCTGGATAAGCGGAAGATTTATTTTAAGGTGTAAGCCCCCCTAGTCCTCCCCAAGGGGATGGAACTACTTTTCAGTAAGTTTTTGAAGCTCCTCCTTTAGGATAAAGGGAGGTGTCCGCTCGCAGACGGAGGGTTTGACCAAGTACTGCTTTGCCGTACAGTATTATAATCCAAGTATTGTGTCTGCTAGACCATGAGTAAAATCCTTCTTTTTTCAATCCCGAAACTAATCGGGACTAAAGGAGAGAGCCGATAAAATTACAGTTTTGGCAATAACTCAAAATGTAAAAGGATAAGGGTGTGCTAAAGCTACTGTCGGCAGCGACGCATAACGACCGATATTTACAAATTACTTTTCACGTATTACTTTTTTGTCTCTCGTCTTTGTTCTTTTTCCCACTTATTCAGCAAGTTCCAAATAAACAACCTCCTCTAACTCTTTCTCCAGCTTCTTAAAAAATAGTATTTCTGCCTTAAATTGCCAATCGAAATTTAAGGATTGGTTGGCCAAATGCACATGATGGTCTTGGTCTAGTATATAGTTTTCTGGTTTTTCAAGAATACGGGTTTTTGCATAGACGGATTCAAATTTTGAGCGTAGGGCGGCAAACTCCCCTTGTAGTCCGTTGAGGTGTTTTAACGCCGCTGACTTTGCCTTAGGAGTATGGGAATTATCGTAATTTTTTAAAGCCAGCAGTAGCTTTGGCGAGAAGCCGGCCATAATGTTTACTTGCTCATAGACATCAAGCGTATAGGTGTTGCGAACCGTTTTGGATTTCATTATGGCTATTTTTTTGGTAATACTATCCGAGCTAGCTATATATTTCTCAGCATCTGCGAGTCGGTCTTTGTGTTTTTTACTCCAAGCGCCTTGATTATTTGTGTCTGGAAAATCAATGACGCCCTCTACTAATGGGTTCTCCATGGTAGTCAGATAATTTCGTTTGTTTCCTTGTAAAAGCACATTTTTCCAGAAGGCTACCGGTTTTTCTAATTCGTCTATAAAGGCATAAGAACTATCTGCCAACTTATTTGAAAACTCTCGTTGCCGGTAGGCCGACTTTATATCAGCTTTACTACGCTTATTTCCAGACCATGTATATTCAGAAAAAGCGATAATTCCACGCATATACAGTTCAAAATGGGGCGAATCATCGTCCCAGAGGGTTAATAGGAGTCCGTTAGTGCCACTATTAATGGAGTTGACTGCAAAGGTTTTAATCGCCTCCATATTGCTTTCTTCTTGCGGCATAAGCACCCAACGGGTCTGGCCTGCCGTGGCACCCATAACGTGTAGCCGATTACTACTGAACCACTCCATGGCCTTTGTATTTCCTATAGCTTCTGGTGAGCTGTAATTCCAACGCATATAAATGCAGTTTTTAGGAAACCGATCTAAAAACGCTGTGAGTTTATGTTCGTTCTCTGCCCAGACGCTATCCACTTCTTTCTGACTCATTTCCGGCCGGAAGGTTGGGTCATATACATCGGCCTGTTTTAGTGGCATATCGTCCCAAAAGATAGGAATACGGTTATGTTTCTCGGCAAATTTGCTCACCTTACCCAACCAAATCAATTGCAGTTCCAAAGAAGACATCCCGCTATCTTTTCCTGTGGTATGCACTTCATCTCCGCCTACGTGTAAATACTTGCCGTTTGGGGTTGCTTCCATGGCATCTAAATAAAGATTAAATTGTACTTCGTAGGTTTTTGGATCCAAGGGGTTAAATGCCCAGTCACTTTCCACATTGTCACGAAGTGCATAATATTCGGGATGTTTTAAAATAAAGGAGGCATGCCCAAGTCCTTGTATTAAAGGGCTAAAATCGATATTTCGTGCTGTTGCATATTCACTGATGTCTTTCCACTCTGCTATGGATAGTGCATCGGCAGAAGTAATTATTGGTTGTCGCTTAAATTTAAGCTTGTCTTCCATCTCGGCGATAATGCCATTGACCTTGTATCGCGCCAGCTTATCAATGAGCTTGTAGTAGTATTCTGTTTTTTCTAAGTGATGCTTTACATCCAAATGAATAGCACGATACCCTAATTCCGGAAAATCTGTAATCGTGGTTAGTGGTAGATTGGCACTTTGTTCGCATGCATCTTCCATCAATTGACTCAAGCTCATTAATCCATAGAAAAGTCCGGCTTTATCTTTACCCGTGATAGTTATTTTATCGTTGGTAATGTCAAGTGTATACCCTTCCGGTTTTAAATCTAAAGTGGAGTCAAGGTTTAAAACCACATGGGCTTTATTGATGTCGTTCACTTCGGTTAGATGCTTTAATTGGTCATCGAATACCGGAAGCAAACTCTTGGTTGCATTAAAATAAAACTGAACATTGGAGCAATCAAAATCGCTTATTCCTTTAATATCAAACTGTTGCGGCACGGGTAGTAAGTTGAAATTACCGGCAACCTTGGGTTTGGCAGTACAGCCTAAAAGGAGGGTAAAAGCGAAAGCCAAAACACAACTTCTTTTCAGCAAACAGTATGCATTTGGCGTCGATTTTTTCATCAAAAGGTCTTAAGATTTTAAATTAAAAAAGATATAGGATCTTTTATTTTACTATCAAATTAAATAGTAAGATATGAATCTAATTTTAATACATCTAAAAGTGGTTTTGAAGTAGGTATGCCCTACTTCAAAATCCCAGTATACTTACCTTCGTTCCCTAACAATTCAGTCGCGGCCATTATGGCGTCATCATGGTTGAGGTAATAGGCGTACAAGCCTTTTCTGTAGAAATAGCGCTTCACGATTTCATCCTCAAGGTTTTTTTGAATTTGGTCTTGGTATTTGTCTAAGGCTATGATTTTACCCTTTTCAATATTCGCCAAAAGGTTCTTATAGCTATCATTTACGTCAGGCCCTAAGAAGTCGTTTTCTGAGCCAGACAGCGCTTTTTTTATAGCCTCTTCAGCTTTTGTTTCAAACGAGAAGTCACTCGCTTTTACAAAACTTTTGAAATTATTGAAGTCTGTATTTGAGAACTTAAAGTCATCAACAGCGCCTAAGGTATTGCCGTAGTGGTAATCGGTAGCATAGTCAAAAATGACATTGTTTTGCAATAAAGCCTTGGTAAGGTCATTAGTTTTTAACGTGGATATCTCAATATCTGGCAAGACGCCGCCACCATCTTGTACTTTTCTACCGTTGCGTGTGGTAAAATCATTGAATTCTGTATTACGAACTGCTTTTCCGTTGTCGTCTCTGTTCCAATAATCTAGCGATTGTATGCAGCGGCCCGAAGCGGTGTAGTATCTAGAGATGGTCACTTTTAACTGTGTGCCGTAAGTTAATTTTAAAGGGCGTTGCACCAATCCTTTTCCAAAACTTCGTGCGCCCATGATAACAGCTCTATCCAAATCCTGTAAGCTACCGGAAACGATTTCACTTGCCGATGCACTCCTACCGTTTACGAGCACCACTAACGGAATTTCAGTATCTACTGGCTTGTTCTTTGTATTATACTCTCTGTTGAATTTTTTAACTTTAGATTTTGTGGTAACGATGAGCTCTCCTTGTGGCACAAAGAGATTGGTCACGTTGATGGCTTCAGATAGCAGTCCACCTGGATTATCGCGCAAGTCCAAGATAATTTTCTCCGCGCCTTTTCCTTTTAAGTCTATCAGTGCAGACTTTGTTTGGCTGGAAGCCTTTGCATTGAATTTGGCCAGTACAATGTAGCCGGTTTTATCGTCAATCATGCTATGGAAAGGAACGGCGTCCACTTCTATACCTTCCCGTTTGATAGTGGTACTGCTTATCTTATTTTGTCGTTTGTAGGTAATAAAGACTGATGTGCCATTTGCACCTTTTAAAAGTTCACTGGCGTTATCCTCAAAGTCGGCTACTTTAATATCACCTATTTGAATGATTTCATCCCCAGCCTTTAGACCGGCCTTATCCGCAGGATATCCTTCGTGGGGCTCTACGATAAGCAATCTATCCTTATAGGAACGCACAAGGGCTCCAATGCCCGAATATTCCCCAGCGTTGTTAATGCGGTAGGCTTCTACGTCTTGCTCGTTTAGGAATTTAGTATAAGGGTCCAAGCCCTCTAACATATTCTTTATAGCCGTATCCATCAACTCTGCAGGGTTGGTTTCGTCCACATAATTCATGTTCAGCTCCTTAAAAAGGGTGGTGAAAATCTCTATCTGTTTGGCAATCTCAAAAAAATCGCTCTTAAAACTACTGCCAACTACAAGAAAGGTTATAGCTGTGAGGGCTACAAGGACTCTTTTTCTAACTATCTTTTTCATCTAAACAAAATTTAGGACAACCTATTGATATAGATTTATGTGGATTATGGCATCGCCCTTTATCATATATCCTTTAAGGATATTATAGTATATGGGCGTTAAATTTTTTAAGCAAAAGTGTCATTTTATGCTGCACCACCTCAAAAGGAAGTGTTTCTTTACCAATGTATAAAAACAGAAACGCAAACTTGTCTTCTGTATTGTTAAAAACTAGGGCTTTGTTTAATCTATAGGACTCCCTTAAAAGTCGTTTAAGGTGATTGCGAGAGACTGCACTTTTAAACTTTTTTTTAGGCACGGCTACTCCGGCTTTTATTAAAGCCTCTTGCTGATCAACTTTTAGGTAAATTAGTTTTATAGGATATTGGGAGACACTTTTCCCCTCTACAAAAAGTTGCTCAATCAACTTTTTACTCTTTAGTTTTTCTTTTTTCGGAAAAGTGAACGACATAGCACTGTAAAAATACATCAAAATCGATGGGTTCGCTTAAAAGTAAGCTTGGAAATTTAGGATTAGCGTTTTATAGGACATTTTTAATGTCATTCTAGTATCGACCTCTGCCGGACTAGGATAGCCTAGCTATGGTAGAAAATTTTAACTACGAAAACCAGCCTGCCGGCACACAGGAAGAGGCAAAACAACAAAAGATAAATCCCGCTATTGAGTCTACTCCGTTAACTCAAGTAAAAAAGCCAATAATCCCAGTTTTGGCTGCTTTTTAAAGCGCACTCACTGTTGTGGGGTTAAATTTTGCAGAATCCATAAAGAGCTGATTATTGAAAGGTTTTTGGAGATTTGGGCAGGGCAGTGCTTGTTTTTCTGATTATTTTAAATAGGAAGCCTAAAAACGGTATAGACGCGTAAGAAATTAGCCTTTCTCTTGGTTCTAGAAGGATAGCGTTCTTATGATATTTGTCATTGTTCTTGATTGTCTGAGTTTTTAATTTAGAGTGATTTTTACTGTACGGCGGTAAATTATTTCAACAAGGCATTCACTATGGGAGAGCTTAAAGTAGAAAAATTAACAGGAAGTCTAGACAAGGCGCACTATATAAAGCACCTTTTAAGTGATATTGAGGCCTTGGAAACGATGCTTGACAAAGGGATGTTCGCAAACGATGTTATACGGATCGGGGCGGAACAGGAATTTTGTTTGGTAGACCGTAATTGGGAACCTTCCAATAAGGCAATGGCCGTGTTGAAGGCGATTGACGACGACCATTTTACCACAGAGATTGCACGATACAACCTGGAAGCCAATCTAGATCCCTTAGCTTTTTCAGGTGCCTGTTTTTCAGAATTGCACTCACAGTTGAAAGAACTTTTGGCAAAGGCTAGCGCGAAAGCGAATGAAGAAGGATTAAAAATTATACTTACGGGGATATTACCAACGATAGATTTAAGGCATTTAAAAATCGATTACATGTCGCCGATAAAGCGTTATGAGGTGCTCAACACGATTATCTGCGATTTAAGGGGAGATGATCTTTACCTGCACATAAAAGGAGTTGACGAACTTAACCTTAGGCATGATTCCATTCTCCTAGAGGGATGCAACACCAGTTTTCAAGGGCACCTGCAGCTTGAGGCGGAAGATTTTGCGGATAGTTATAATTGGGCGCAGGCAATCGCCGGACCTGTACTTTCCGTTTGCGCCAATTCACCCGTGCTGATAGGCAGGGAGTTATGGCAAGAATCGCGTATCGCCCTTTTTACGCAGAGTGTGGACACTAGGGCAAGTGCATATCTGCCCAATGAATACGATGCGAGGGTAGGTTTTGGAAAAAATTGGGTGCAGGGAACTATTGTCGATTTTTATCGCGATAGTGTGGTGAATTTCCCAAGTTTGATTACAACGGAACTGACCACGAACAGTTTGCACGAACTGGAACGCGGAACAATTCCCAAGCTAAAAGCCTTGCAACTCCATAATGGCACGGTCTATAAATGGAACAGGTTATGTTATGGCATTACGGCTCAAAAACCCCATGTTCGGATTGAGAACCGATACCTTCCGGCGGGGCCGACCACTGATGATGAAATTGCAAATTTTATGTTTTGGGCTGGCCTCATGCGCGGACGGACCAAGGCGTATAAAAACGTCCATAAAAAGATGGACTTCAGAGACGCTAAAAGCAACTTCTACAACGCTGCGAGATACGGTAGCGCAGTACAGTTTTATTGGAGGGGCAAGATGATTCCTTATAAAGAGCTACTGCTTGACGAACTACTTCCTATGGCCTATAAAGGACTCTACGCCATGAAGGTGGTGCCAAAAGACGTAGAGCATTATTTGGGAATCATCGAGAACAGGATTAAGGGAAGAAACGGTGCCCGGTGGATGGTTGAAAGCCTAAGGGCCTTAAAAAAAGAGCATAAGACGCCCGAAGCATTACGTATACTAACCGCAAGTATGCACAAAAACGAACGAAAAGGGTACACTATAGATGCATGGCAATTGGCAAGTAGTCACGAATATGAGACGGAGGAGATAGAAAAAACAGTACGCCTGTTTATGAATACCAAAGTCATTACCGCACAAGAAAATGATAGTGCCGCTTTGGTCCTAAAAATGATGGAGTGGAAAAATATACACCACCTACCCATCGTAAACGACCAGACTGAATTAACCGGATTGTTGACATGGACCGATGTTCAGAACTATGCCGACGATTCCGTTAGGCTACAAAGTTGCGCGTCCGATTTGATGCGTACTGAGCTGATTACCATTTCTGAAGATACCACGTTAAGGGAGGCCAAAGAAATTATGAACACAAATAAAATCAATTGCCTTCCGGTGTTGGCAGGTAAGACATTGAGGGGAATCATTACGGCCAAAGACCTTTAAAATAGAATAGAACCATTGGAAAAATCAATTCAAGTTTCAAAAACCACAAGGTTTATCGGTCAATTGGAAGGAAAAACAGACGGCCCTACCGTAGTTTTCTTTGGCGGTATTCACGGAAACGAACCAGCAGGGGTAAAAGCCTTGGAACAAGTTTTTACATGTTTGTACGAAATACCGCTGGAAATCAAAGGAGCAATTTTTGGTATACGGGGAAATATGCCTGCCCTGCTCAAAAAGAAACGCTACATTGAGAATGATTTGAATCGCCTTTGGTCTGAAGCACAAATAGAGCAAATCGAAAAAAAGCCCCGTTCAATTCTTGGGCCGGAGGAAATGGAGTTGCTTGACCTTAAGCAGACTCTTGTCGCGCTTTTACAAAATCAGGCCCCACCATTTTATTTTATTGATTTTCATACTACCAGCAGCAAAACCTTACCCTTTATTACCATCAATGACGCCTTGATTAACCGCAAGTTTTCACAACAATTTCCAGTACCTATTATTTTAGGGATAGAAGAGTATTTGGTGGGACCGCTTTTAAGCCGCATGAACCAACTGGGGTATGTGTCCTTGGGCTTTGAATCTGGTCGGCATGACGAGAAGGCAGCTATAGCCAATAACGTCGCTTTTTTCTGGCTCACCTTGGTCTTTACCGGTATTTTACAAAAAGTAAATGTTCCCGATTTTGAACGTGCATATCGGCAACTGAGCGAATCGGCATTGAACAATAGCGATTTCTATGAAGTGGTCTATCGCCATGTATTACATCCGCACGATGCGTTCACGATGCTTCCTGGTTTCAAGAATTTTCAGAAAGTGTCCAAAGGCAGGCTTTTGGCTTGGCAAAATGAAAAGAAAGTACAAGCACAAAAAAATTCAATTTTGTTTATGCCCTTATATCAAGAACAAGGCGGAGAGGGATTTTTTCTGATCAATAAAATCTCGAAGTGGGCTTTGGCGTGGTCCATAGTTTTACGAAAAATAAAGTTTGACCGCCTATTGGTTTATTTGCCAGGGATATCTTGGCACAGTACTGAAAAAAAAGCGCTGTTGGTCAATCTTTCCGTTGCCCGCCTTTTTGCAAAGTCTTTTTTTCATTTGTTGGGCTACCGTTCGCAGGACAAAGATGACACCCATGTGTTGATGCACAATAGGGAGTTGACGGCGAAAAATGCCATGTACCGAGATGAGCTTTGGTATCGGGAGTAAGGGGTTCATGGTTTTTAGCACATGAAATCAAAAGCTTTGTCTGAATGTCTCAGCTATCGCAAGGGATAGGTAAGATTCCTTTGGATTAACACTCGATCAAAGCTTTTGATCTTTGTTTTATCTTATTTTCTTAAAGCAGAATGAATAACACAAATACACTTGTGCAGTTTAAATTACGGTTACTCCGCCGTCTGCCAAACGTTATTCTCTGCATTTACATCTGCCATCAATAAGGATGGATCTATAACGACAGCTTTTATCTCAGATACAGGCTTGCCAATACTAAAAGAGTAACTTGGGTTCGTCCAAGGCCAATCTTCCAATACTGTGCGAGTAATGGCAGGGTAAGGGTTGTCCTTTTCGCCACGCATCATACGTAAGGGCGCATAAAAGGTTTCTCTTGTATCATCCGCATAGACCACAAGAATATCCATAGGCATAGGCATTAGACCAATACGCTCAAGGGTTATCGTGGTTTCCGAGCCTTCACCAACAACTTCTTTTATACCATAGTCAATGGTGTTGGTGGTCTGGGTCCAGTCCATTAGATACCAATCCAGTTCCATACCGGATACTTTTTCCGCACTTCGTTTTATATCATTGGGTACAGGATGCTTGAATTTAAAATCGGCATAGTACTTTTTTAAAGTTTCCATTAATTTATCCTGACCGATAACATAGCCTAGTTGCGACAAAAAGATAGCGCCTTTGCTATACGCCGCAACGCCATAGGCAAAATTAACATTGTAGCGATCTGCGTGGGTGCTCTGTGGTTGCTCTTTTCCGGAAGCTACTAAATTAAAATACCCTCTATAGGAACCTTCAAAAGGGTTGTCTTTGCCCTGCTCCATAATCTCGTTCATGCAAAGGCTGGAAATGAAGGAAGTAAAGCCTTCGTCCATCCATTCGTGCTTAGCCTCGTTGGTGGCTAGAACAAACTGAAACCAGGAATGCGCCAATTCGTGCGCCATTACACCAACTAGGCTACTGAATTTTCGCTCTCCGGTAATCAAGGTACTCATACCATATTCCATTCCGCCATCACCACCTTGGATAACCGAGTACTGCTCATACGGGTATTCGCCAACAGCGTTATTAAAAAACTCCATAGCTGCAGCCGTTTTTGGCTGCAGGTTTTTCCAGTTTTCTAGAATTTCCGCGTTGTCTTTATACAAAAAGTGTAAGGTAGGACCGTTCTCCATTTGCAAGGTGTCGTGAAGGTATTCCGAATCTGCGGCCCACATAAAATCATGAACCTTAGGCGCTTTAAAATGCCAAGTCAACGTTTTCCCTTTTTGCTTCTTCACTTTGGTTCCAGCAGCTTCGTAGCCGTGTCCAATTTCTTGCGGATTTTGTAAATATCCTGTACCGCCAACAGTATAATTTTTATCAATGGTAAGTTTTACGTCAAAATCTCCCCAAACGCTTTGAAACTCACGTGCTATGTATGGGTCGGCATGCCAGCCTTCAAAATCGTACTCTGCCAATTTGGGGTACCATTGCGCCATGGAAAGGGCAACACCTTCCTCGTTATTACGACCAGACCTCCTAATTTGAAGGGGCACTTGACCTTTAAAGCGCATATCGAAAGTGGTTTTGGCACCAGGGGCAATTGGTTTTGCCAAATCTACTACAAGTATGGTTCCTTCTTCGCTAAAGCTTACGTTTTGCCCATCCTGCGTCAAACTCTCTGCGCGTAGGTAGCCCATTTCGGTTTCGGACAATATAGAAATTCGACTCTTTTTATCTTCGGTCATCATTCTACTATCCGGATCAGAAATACTTTGCAATCGCACGTCCATTTCGCTACCAGGCTGAAAGGCGTTAAAATATAAATGGTAGTAGACCCTGTTTAATTCCTCTGGCGAATTGTTGGTGTAGACTAATTTTTGGGTACCTGTGTATTGATAGGTTTCTACATCCATGTCCACTTCCATGGTGTAATCTACATGTTGCTGCCAATAGGACGTCTGATTTTGGGCCAAACCGGAAAAAATAAATCCTTGAACTAAAAGTATTGTTGCTAATAATCGCATCGTTTTCATCGTTTTATAATTAAAGTTGTAATGTACCGTTAGCTACTTTTGACCCCATAATTAAGGCATTGTAAGCGTTTACAATTTTACCGGATACGGATATAGACTGTAGCGTAGCACTTTTAGAATTATCGCCATCCAAGACCACTTTTGCTTTGATTGGCAATCCTGATTGTAAAATAATTTTCTTAACCTGTGACGCTGTTAAACTGGGATACTGAGAAAATAGTAGGGCGGCAACACCTGCAACGGCAGGGGCAGCCATGGAAGTGCCTGGAGAGTACTCATATTCGTTATTTGGATAAGTAGAATAAATATCGGTACCAGGAGCGAACACATCAACGTTTATTTTTCCATAATTGGAATAAGAAGCTAAAAGCTCCGAGCCATATTTTGGATCCAAGGCACCAACCGTAATTACGTTGTCCGAAATTTCGGGTCCAATATTTATTTGATCGTTAGGGAAATTAGGATTTGATGCATCGTCCAAATTTGCTCCATCATTACCAGCCGCGTGTACGAACACCACATCATTGTCTGCCGCATATTGTATCGCATCATATACCCATTGCGCATTTGGGGAGAATGATTTGCCAAAACTACCGTTGATAACCTTAG
>CAZMUV010000028.1:0-5214 GCA_964569345.1 uncultured Maribacter sp.
GGTGCCATTCCTCCTAACGGATTTACGGACGCGCTTCCTTGATCATTACTACAACCAACATCTGATTGTGTGATGGTGTCCAGCGTAAGTGGAGCAGGAGGGGTGGTTATGCTAAAAGATCGAACTTGAGAACAATCAGGGAAAGCATTCTGTACAACTTCTACAATATAATTACCAGCTGGAACAGCAATAGCAGCTGTTGGCCCCATGTTAGTGGAGTTCCCTGTTAGGATAGCTACACCATCGTCTGAACGATCTGCTGGGGTGCCATTACTGTTAAAAATTTCCCATGTAAAGCCTCCTGTATAGGTCGCATCTGTAATTGAAAGCGTAATGCTGCCATCATCACCAAAGCAAATAGCATCGGCAATTTTAGCTACAGTTACATCAAAAGTATTTGGATCGGCTACTGTATGAGATACGTTTAGTTCGCATCCAGTTGCAATATTACGAGCTATAAAAGTGTAACTGCCTGGCTGTAAATCAACAAATAGGTTTGAAGCTTGGAATACCGCTGAGGTAGCAAGTTTAAACTCGTAGTTTGTTGGATTGGCTCCAAAACTAGTGACGCTACTAGATACATCTATTGAAATATCTTCTCCAGGATTACTACATGCAATCGCTTCATCAACATGTACTGTTGGTAGTCCCAATATATCATAAGCAGGAACATTGACTAATACTTCTCCATTACATCCATTTTCATCTATAACCAGTACTCTAACGTTTCCGCCATTGTTATTAGTAAAGGTATAGCTACTCGTAAGACCGTTTTGTAACACCGTACCGCTACCGTTTTCAATGAATTGATAACGCGTATAGTTTCCGGAACCTCCAGCAATACTGCTCAAATCTATGGTGATAATCGCATTGTCTTTGGTGTTGCCAGAACTACAACCAAATGGTGTTACTACCGGAGCATCAAATGTTATTAGGTTAGGTTCATTTACTTGTATGTTATTTATTACAGTTTCACAACCGTTAGGACCTGTTGCTGTAATTTCATACGTACCCATTGGAAGATTTTCATAGGTGCTGGTTGCAGCATTATAACTTCCATTGTTTGGAACTAGGCTATAGGTCAACGGATTGTTACCATTGTTATTTTCTGTGATTGCTATCGTGCCATCACTACCGTTGTTACAGCTGACATCTGTTGGGCTTGGCGTAAAATCTGGTAAGACTTCAGGTAGTACTTCAACCGTAAAGCTTCTTGCTGGGCAGGTAGGCGTATTTGTATCATAAACAAACACCGTATAGGTTCCTGTGACCGTGGTGGACCAATCTTCTGAATTTGCAGGTGACGGTAGCGCTGTTCTTACTTGGTTAACAGGACCTGCGATTTCATACTCGAATAATCCTGAACCGCTGGTGCCGCTTATATTGATAATCGCGTCTGGCGAAACGCTACAATCCAAGTTTTTGGTTTGAACTACGCTTGCTTGCAAGGTTGGATAGATATCCGCTGTGTCACTAGCAGTACAACCATAAGAGTCTAGTATGGAAATCGCATAAGACCCAATAGCTACATTATTAAATATACCTCCATTGTTCAGATAATTTGTTCCTCCATCAATAGAATATAAATAAGGTCCGTTCCCTCCAGTTGCGGATACAGTAATACTAAATGGTGCGGTACAATTTGATGTAGTTATACTTGAAATTGTGGGGCTCTGTGAAATATCCATAGAAACCGTATGCGATGGTAAGGTAGTAACCGGACAGTTATATTGGTCAATTATCTCTATTAATACATTGAATGGTGTTGCAGTTACATCTATTAAGTTAGTGATAGGAACCTCTATCGGATTATCGGTTGAAACGATATCCGTAATAAAGTTTGTACTACTTAATGTGAAGGTATAAGTGCCTCCGCCCCCTTGTGGGTTCTGGATTTCAACCAATCCAGGATCTGCACAGGTAATATGCGTTAGTACATTTGGCGTAAATGTTATTGGGTCTAATTGTTCTAAACGCAAGTTTTCACTTCCAATAGCACAATTACTAGGTGCTGCACCCCTAATTTCAACAAAGTAATCACCTTCGATTAGACTAGCTGGATTTGGTACAACGAATGAGTCTCCTGAAGTAAAGGTCGCAACTGTACCCGTTGTGATTAAAGTTGGTGGTAATGCAGAAGTATTTGACACTCTATAAAAACTCCAATCAAAAGTGCCTCCTAGGTCTCCTAAAGTGTTTTCAGTAACGGTATACGTTATCTGTCCGTTAGTGACGCTATCACAAGTTGGTACTGCAATACCATCTATTTGAATTGGAGGTGGAGCTAAACTATTTACATTAACACTACTTTGTCTAACACATGGGCTAGCATCACGAACATAGAAAATATAAGTTCTACCGGGTACCAACCCTGTAAATGTATGATCTCCTGGCGCTGCAGCTGTCCAAACTGTTGTTACATCATTTGGATCAAACCCTACTGGATTGTCCGTATACGTATATTGGTAAGGAGCTGAACCTCTCGTTCCTTGCACGGTTACTTGAAGGTCATTACAATCAACAACAATAGCTGAGAGGTCAATTCCTAAATCATCTAAAGGATACGGAATAGTATATCTAGGTAAATCAATTTGACAATTACTGCCAACTACTCTAATAGAAGGTTCAACTTCTGCACCAGAAGCATATGCTGCTCCTACAAAAGTATCAGCAGCTTGCCAATTGGAACCTCCATCTGAACTAAATTCTAAAGTACCCAGTGAAGCTGGATAGTTGTCAAATTCAAAACCATATAAATTTGGATTTGGATCACAGTTAGGAGGTAGGATGGGTACTATATCAGAAGAGAGTTCATCAGGGTTGTCAATAGTTACTGGTGTTTCTGTAAGGTCACATCCATTAGCATCGGTTACAATGATCGTATACCTTCCTATTGCAAGATTAAAATAATTTTGCGTAGTAGCTACAACGTTTATGTTTACCTGGTCTGAAGCACCACCATTATCTAAATCTATAAGTTCAATGGTGTATGGACTATTCCCAGTGGTAATATTGACTGAAATTAAACCTGTGCCGTCATGACATTCGGGCGCTGTTGGAGTAGCGGTGTACACTAACGGGACTGCAGGCTCTACCGTTACTGTTTCCAAAAATTGACAATGTGGGTCAATTCCGTTATTATCCCAAACGTAGACATCATAATCACCCTCATTACCTAGAATAACGTTAAAGGTATTGGACGCTACGAAATCCGTCAATGTAGGTATGTTACCCGTTGGCATATATGCATATACAAAATTACCATCACCACCTGTTGCGTTTACAGTAATGCTACCGTCGCCACATGAACTAACGTCAACCACATCTATTTGAGCTAAAAGTATAGGAGAAATAAGTACGGTTTCTACAGGAGAAACACATCCAAAACTATCCGATACCTCAATATCATAAGAACTATTAGACAGTCCTGTGAATGTATAATTAACATCTGTAGGTACGGCTGGTGTCATCCAAGCACCTCCGTTTACTCTAAAGGTATATCCTCCATTTCCATCAGTAACTGAAATAGCGATGGAAGCATTGTTTTGCCCATCATAACAGGCAATAGGTGCCACATCAAAAGCGATAATTGCCGGTGGGTCCACTGTTACTGCATCGGTTAATCCTAATAGTACTTCGCAACCGTTAGTGTCACGTACACGGACAAGGTAATCTCCATCTGAAATATTCGTAAATAATGGATTGTTTTGGTATAGTGCTATAGGTGTACCACTAGTATCTTCCAATTGAAATTCATAGGCTGGATTTCCTCCTGTTGCCGAAGCTTCTAAAGTAGCTCCCGTATTAAAGCAAGAATAGTCCGCCACTAGGTTTAACTGCGGAATAATCGCAGCTGGAGCATTCAAGGTAGTAGGAAAATTAGTACTACATGTGTTATCCGCAACTTTACGTACATCAACCGTATAACTGCCTGCAGCAAAGTTAGCAGGAGTCGTTACTGGGGATACCAAAGAGGTTGTCCAACTAGTTCCGCCATCGGTAGAATATTCAAAACCAGTAACAATATCAAAATTAGCTACTTCAAAACGAATAGCACCATCCGCACCTGTATTACAGCTAGGATCAATCGTACTAAGTAATGTTGCTTCAAAAGCTTGACCGGATTCGACCACTACGGCAATATCTGCGCTTTTTTCACATATTTCCGGTGTCTGAGAAGCTAGTATATCATCTAAAATCAACTCATTACCATCATCACTTAGTTGACTACTCCGTAAGACAATACCAATACTCGTATTTGCGCCAGGATTTAATGTTGCACCTCTAGAATGCCAATCGTTCGCATCATTATTTTTTGGTATTTCATTCGTTGCAAAACTGCTTAGAACGTTACCAGAAGCATCTACCAATTCAATAGTAATTTCTGGATTATTACCAGTAGTACCCGTTTGTCTTAAATTATATGCCCAAAAGGATATATCAATATCTCTATTAGGGAGTACTTCAATATTTGTTCTATTCCAAACAATACTATTTAAGCTAACCAGATTATTACTAGGGTGTATAACCAAGAATCTACCATCTGTTATTGCAGTATGGTCATTTGGAGTTCTATATGCTGGTAATGGGTTGGTAGCGTTATTAGTTATCGTGTATTCACCATCAACTAATACACCTGCAGGACCTAGATTACAATTTGTTGTGCTCCCATCTTGTGGTTCGTAGCAGTAGCCTGGTCCAATTTCTCCAATTTGAGTATTAGGTCCTGATCCAAAATCCTCAAAGAATAAGGTGCTTTGACTAGGCGTAATACTGCCGGTATATCCAACAGTAACGGTTTGAGTTCCTGTAGTTACATTAGTGAATATATTATTCTCTGCTGGTGTGTTCAAAGTTCCGTTCAACGTATAGGTATACTCAAAATCAGAGGTATTAGAAGGAGTCATCGTTATGGTTCCCAATCCACTACAATTATAGTCTACTAATTGATTAAAACTAGGATCTGCAATTGGGTTTGGAACTGTAATGTCCATATCATAACTACATCCCAAAGCATCTCTTAATACCAGTTGATATGACCCAGATAATAATCTTAGTTCATCTACAGTTGAAAAGCTGCTGCCACCATTAAAACTAAACTCATACGGCCCTTGACCACCGTTAGGATTTAGGATCTTAACTAATGCTCCGCTTGGGTTGCAAAAAGCGTCCTCTATAATAGATGGAGAAGCTGTTAAGCGGAATGGTTGGACA
>CAZMUV010000028.1:5314-39414 GCA_964569345.1 uncultured Maribacter sp.
GCAAAAAGCGTCCTCTATAATAGATGGAGAAGCTGTTAAGCGGAATGGTTGGACAACTTCATAATCTGCAGTCTCAACGCATCCAACACCACCGTTATCACTACTGTCCATCACTGTAATCGTATAGAAACCAGCTGCTAGATTATTGAAGGTATTAACAGTTTGAAAATTTACACCACCATCTAAACTATATCTATATGGAGTTATTCCACCTGTTACATTTATAGTAAGATTAGCTGTTCCAGTATCTGCACAGGTAATTGTAGTATTTGTGGCCGTTATTACTGGGCTGCCTAAATCTTCAATGGTTATACTATTTGATATTGCAAAGCATCCGTTACTGTCAATTACTACAAATTCGTAGTCACCAGCGTCAGTACTATCACGGAATAGAATGTTTGGTGTTGTTTGTAAATCTGCAGCAAGTATATCTGCTGTACTAGTATATAAATCTACACCATCTTTACTCCAAATAGCCATTTGATACGTAGTTCCTGTGGCGCCTCCACTTGGTGTTAAAGTAGCAATACCAGATGCACAAGTTATATTTTGTGAGTTGGTTGCTACTAGATTTAAATTAGGTGTATCGTTAACCACTATTTGTTGTGAATCCAAGCAGCCATCATCGGTCTGTGTTACTACGATATAATCATTAGGATTCACATTAGAGAATACGTAAGTATCATCATTCAGTGCTGGTTGATTACTTACTAAAGATCCAAGCCCACCATTAGTTCCGTCATCTAGACGAAGTTCGTAACTGTAATTTGGCTGTGCATTTAATGCCTGTACACTAACAGTTCCGAGTTCATTACAATCAGCAGCTGTAGAAGTAAGGTTAACACTAAAGTCTCGTAATTGAATACCAATATCTTCAGTTTCAAATAAACAACTTCCAGATATAGGAGTATTTGTACTAGGATCTAATTGAGTTACTTGTACCTTATAAGTTCCATTAGTATCAATGTCAAAGTTTGGACCATTGTTAGCCGAAAAGGGAATAATAATATTGTCATTTGTGGCATCTATTAGTTGAAAACCATACCCAGTACCTACGTTGGTAATACGTATAGAACCATCAGTTGTACAAATAATATCTTGTGCTGTATAAGCTACATCTAATGCGTTCTTGAATACATTAAAATAGAATCGACTAAAGCAACCGTTTTGGTAGTTAATTACTACCCTATATTCACCACTTTCCGATACCGTAAAATTATCCTGAGTTACTCCAGTACTCCAGGTACACGTTCCATTTTTGTTGGCACAATCGTCACCAGTACTGCTACAGCTCCCTTCATTTAATTTTTGCCATACGATACTTTGGGCATCCGTAATTCCCAATTGAATTGTAGCTTCATCATCAGCACCACATAAGAAAATTTTAGCTAGATTATCACCATCTATTGAACAGGTTACAATTTCACCTTGCAAATCGTTGTCTGGATTATTATCTGTATTTACTTGGTTGAAATAATCTACTATAGGATTGGTTTGTGTCGTTCCAAAACGTTCTACTTTAATACGCTCTACTAAATCTGGACAGCTACCATTAGAAGATTTTTCAACAATATAATCTCCAACTGCTGTTACCAATAGTGTACTAGCATCGTTATCTGGGTCACCGTCATTTACCGTGGTCTCACTACTGTCGACTTGGCCGTTACCATTAGCGTCCAATACCCAGTTGTAGGTCGTAAATCCTGAACCAGCTGCTAATATTACATTATCACCACATAATTGTACCGTTCTTGCTTGATTACAGTTAGTTAGGTCATTAAAAATAGAATTACTCGCTATGTTTGGTGTTTGAGGACATCCTGCTATAGAATTAGATCCGCCTTCATCTGTAAACGTGCTGTTGTTTAGAACTCCTTGATAGGTGGAAAATGCATTATTTTCTAAGGTTGAAGAACACGCAGCTACAAAATCAGAGCAATTCAAAGCTATAGTAATTTCAATTCTTACACTGTATTCAGGGTCGCCAACTTCCACTAATTCATCTGGAACATTTAATGTTAGTGTTTGGCTAGGCAAATCAAATGTAAAGGTAGTCCCCGGTGCATTGGAAACATCTACATCATTGAAGGTAACATTATTAGGTAAAATATCTCGTATACTATAATTTACGGCATTATCATTTCCTGTATTTTGAAAACGAAGTACGTATTCAAAAGTTTGACCAAGACTCACGTCCTGTCCATTTATATCGGCACCTCCTAAATCTTCAGAAGTATTGCCAAGAAGTATTTCTGGAGCGAATACAGGAATGTAAGGAGCAGCTATAACACTTCCATCTGGATTAACAGCAGGAGTTCCCGTGCCATATTCGCCACCATCACCACCGTCAGCATTTTCATCTTTATAGTATTCATTGGCATCGCTACAACCATCACCATCGCTGTCTAAATCTAAACTATCGGGAATGCCGTCATTATCCGTGTCTTGACATACAGGAGCAGCGGCAATATTAATTTTAATATCATCAATTAAGTTACCTACGGATAAGCTTCCAGTTGCAGTAGAAACTGCTTCAAAAATAAATACAGTATTGGTTTGTCCTAAAGGTACGGTATACGTTCCGCTATGTAATCCCCATGCAGTATTACCATCGGTCATGGTACCTTGTACAGTAGCTGAAGCTAAATCTGCACCAATACGAAGTCGCATGACATCTGTACCAGCTCGTCCTCTGTGTCTTAACGACCAATTCATCACAGTACCTGGTGTCAAACATAAATTTTGATAAAGTGCTGAATTTTGTGTCGCATTTAATTCGGCAAACTGATTTCCATCAAAAGCTGGTACTCCTAGGAAATTATCTGACCAAAATTCTATCTGACCATCAGTTGCGGTCGTTAGCCAACCTGGAACAATGCTTTCATGGCGTAATCTCCAAGTAGATGCTGGAATAATAGGATCTTCAAAGCTTTCATTAACAATGGCCTCAAAGCAGATGTTTGCAGAACATTCTTCACTATCATAAATACCGTCGTTGTCATCATCTACATCTGTAATATCCCTTATTCCGTCATTATCAAAATCGTTATGAACAATAATACTTGAAGATGGAATATCTTCAGATATATTAGTATCAGCCTGATCTTGAGTATGCGATACGGTATTTAATATATTAACTAAAGGTAACATGTCAATCTCATCACCACGAACTTCTAATTCTAGTTCAGCAGTTAAACCACCATCTAAGGTTCCTATATTCCATGTGTTACCGCTCCAACTTCCATCAATAGTAAAGGCACTTACAAATGATAAACCGGCCGGAAGATTATCAGTTAGTTGTAAATTAGTTATAGGACCAACCCCGAGGTTTCTTACTTTAATGGTAAAAGTTGCGGTTTCGCCTTCCATTATTTCAGGATTGTCAACCGACTTATTAATAACAATGTCTGGATCACAATACAAAGCTCTAATCGCGTTACTATCATAAGTACAGGGTCCTTTTGTTCCTCGCACAAAAAAATCACCAGCACCTGAAGGTTCATAACTTACGCCATTTGCGCCTGGTATTAGAATACCATCTTCAAACCATTGGTACGCATCAAAATTACTAGATGCTTCGTAAATTTCGGAACCAACAAAACAACCTGTTCCACCTCTAATTTCTAAAACTACTTCTGGTACTGTGTCAAAACCTGAGAAATAGCCAGCCACACCACGAGCACCATTAAAACCAAAAAATCCAACTGCCATCGGACCAGTAGATTGTATATCTACATTACCGTTAAGATTAGGTATATAAAACGTTTTCCAGTCGCTAGAGCCCGAAACGGGAGTAGAAGCGGGTAACGTTACAAGTCCATTTCCGTCAGTTACCACAATGTTAGCATCCGGTGTATTAACCGCAGCAATAATTGTTACTCCTCCAGTTACGGATGTACCTGCCATATTTCTTATGTCTGGTATATTATCCATAACATCCGGCAGCAAACAATTTACTGGGGCCACAAAATTAAGCCCTTGAGTATATGCCGTAGATGCACCCGCCATACATTGATATGCATAAACGTCTTTGGATGTTTTTACAAGCATGTTTGCTCCAGCTATATTTGCAGAAAAATATGAACTAGGAATTTCGTAATATTCTCCTTCGTTTATTGTTGCAATTGGTAAGGTTTCATCGTTGACATAAATTTGAGTATTATTATCAATTGCAATTACCAATGGAAACTCAGTCCAACCATTTGCATTTCCGTTACCTCTTACAAAAACATATTCTTTCCCTAGTTTGCTTTCGGGAACAGGTTGATCAATACCTGCATCTCTGTTTGAAGCACCTACTTGTCGTCCAAAGTTTATAGCCCCATTACTAATGACTATATCTTTATCCGCTTCGATTGTAGCTCCAATCCACCCATCTTCATGGGCTTGAGTTGGTGCAGTACCTATATATGTCTCAAAAACAAAGGATTCATTAGCGTCTAAAGTAACGGTGTAGGTATCGTCAGTTATTCCAGCTCTATTAGTATTTACTCTAAATTCACAGTCTTGATCATAACCAAAAAGACGAACTATAGTGTTGTCTTCGGTTGCCATAATACCAAGGGTATTTGATTTTGAAGCGTGTGAACCTAAATTAGGTACTCCACCCCACTTAAAACGTTGCCCCAAGGATTGTCTTCCTTTTGAAGTAAGCGAAGCAGATTGCGCGGAACTACTACCTCTGTAGTTCACGTAAAATTTATTTCCACTAGGCGATTCAAAACGGAGTCCCGAGTTGGTTAAGACTATACCTGTATTAGCATTATTTACCAAAGTAATATTATTGTCTCCTCTACCCAGGTTATATACTGCAGGGTTCATTTTAGAAATATTAAAAGTTGCAATAGGGGTTGCATTGGTTCCTCTGTAAGCGTTTACAGTAAAGGTCGTAGGCTCTGGCGTAGAAAGATATATTGCCTGTTGATCTATCCCTTGACGATTTTGACCTTGTTTCAAAGGTGGTAAATAGTGAAGATCACTTAGCTGTGCATGCCCAACAAATGCAAAAAAAACTGCCAATAGTAAAAGTAACTTTCTCATTAAATGCTATTCCTTTGAATTATAGTATGCTAAAAAACCAATTTTTAGCTGTGTAGGCAACGATTTGTTGTCAACCATCGGATTGCTGTTGTGTACTAGGTTTTTATAATGGGAAGAGTATTTGTAGTAGCCCATATATATGGTCTTTATCGATATACGATTAGGCAGTTTAACTTGCTGCTTAATTTGTACCTTTATCGTGAAAATTGATGATTATGGAAGAACGTTTAATGTCTAAGAAAAAACCTGCCTATCCGGTGAATAAAAGATTGGACGACTACCTATCTAACTATAATCGAAAAATCGAAATTCCTATCTTTTATGACGATTTACTTCGCTTCGCAGGTTCCGTTGTAGTTTACGATAACAATGACGAGGATACGCTATGGATAAGGGTATATTATTCTGAGTATGATCGAAAGGAAATAGATGATAGTTTAAAGAAGGTGTATTCCATTCTGCATTCCGATGGAAGCGATAATATTAACCAATATTTGAATGTAGATGCTGTTGATTTCTGCACCTTTGGTAACTCCAAACCGTTTCGAATAAAAATCAGGAATATTTTAAACGATAACTTTACCTATTTCTACATCAAAAAGACCGATGCATCCCGAATTTATGGGCTGGAATTGGAGCACATGCTCTCACCATATAACTTAAATTTTTTAGTTTATAAGGATACCTTAATAGAGGAGCATATTGCTGGAATACCAGGCGATGAGTTTATAAAAAATATGTTACCTAAATGCTCTGAATCTGAAAAATCTCAGCTTGCCAAAGAGTTTGTGAAGTTTAACGAGCGTTGTATGATTAGGCTTTTGGGCGATATGCGAAGCTATAATTATGTTATAGTTCCTGTACATGATTTTGATCACGTAGTCTATCGAATCCGTGCAATAGATTTTGACCAACAGTGTTTTGAAGGGAAATTAAAAGTTTATAAACCTCAGTTCTTTAAAGAAAATTTTCACATGGTTGAACTCGTGAGTAACAAGCTCCGTTCAGATTCTGTAGATCAGTATAAATTGGAAGAACGCTCCATCGTTGCAAAAAGAATTTTAAGTTCTGGGAACCGTATAAAAAAGTTAAGAGCGATAGTCAAAACCGATAAAATTTCTACCAAGGAGAACGTAATTATGCTGCGGGAGCAAATCTATGAACTAACGCTAGATATGGATTTTAAAAAGTGCAAGACTATGGGGCACATTTTAGATTTGGCACTACAATTTGTTAAAAGAAATTATGAGGACGTAAGTATGAAACAAATTATAGAACATAACATTAAGATTTAGACACTAGTGAAAAGTTGGCAGTCGCAGTTGGCAGTAATGATGATGAAGGATACTAAGCGCGGGCAAATAAAATAGGGAGTGTTCGCTAAACTAGTGAAAAACAAAGCCATCTAAACTTAAGACTATACCATTCAAAAATCCATAAATTCTATACAATTAAAGGTTTATGGGTTTTTTATAAGGATGTATTTAGCTTTTTTCCTCTTTATTAAAGTACACTAAATAATAATACATTTGTCGTTCTTCGTCCCAGCCTTTTTCTACAAATTTCTCGGCTGATTCTGGATTTATGAAGTCCATTTTAATCTGAATGTTAGTATCCAGATTAATAACATTTTTTATTTTCTTTCTAGCATCGGACACTGCTTTGTTGGCAATATCAAAGTTGGAAACGTCTTGAATACTATATTTTGGTCCCTTTTCAGTTTTATAATGTTTAAACTCAGGAATAAGCTCTGGGTTTGACATTACCTCGTTCAAGAAATTGGTTTCTTCAAAGGCGTCATTTTTGGCAAAATGGTTTACCGCTCGGTTCATAAACAATACCTCTTGCTGTTTGTCTTCAGCCGGTAGTACTACATCTTTTGCAAAGTTCTGACAAAGTTTAAGGTAATTTTTGGTCTTAAAATTATCATCTGACAAGGCATCTACGCCCAAGAAATGCTCTAGCCAATATTTGGTATCGTATTTATTCCCATCTACTGAAAGTACTTTATAGCCCTCTTCTTTATTTACATTAAAAATAAGACATCCCTTGTCTAATTTATTAATGTTAATGCCTTGCTGTACTACAATGTCTAAATTGGAACTGTTCTCTTGAAACTGTAGAAAATCGTGTTTTAGCTCGCTCTTAAAAATACCAACGGCATCTACTTTTTGATTGTCTAAAAGAATACCAGTTAAATAGGTTACATAGACTTCTCCACTTTTGATATGGGGATGATTGGATTGCTCAAAGAGATGCGTGGCAATCTTTTTAGAATTTTGATGACTGGTAGCACTATCGTCAAAAACTGTGCTTACAATCTTATAAAGTTCATTGAATTCTACATCTACCTCATTGGTAAGTTTGTAATAGTTTTCTTCTTTTTCCCGGAACGGTTTGAAAAAGTATTCCTTTAAAAGCCCGGTGGTTTCATCGTTTAGCGAAAAGGGTTCTTCAGATAAAAACACCCCTTCGTTTTTATTCTTGTTCCCCACTTTGTGAATGGAGATGTGTTCTATCTGTGTGGCGTATAAATTGATCATTTTGTAGTTCTTTTGTTTTAATTTCCACACGTATGCTGAAATTAATTCAGTAATAATGGAAATCTCTAAGGTGAATAATTTATGTTAATTGAGACTTACCTTAGTAAATTAAAGATATAGTAAAATTATAGTTGACTGATGTGATATTGTTTTCTCGATAATGATGCAGTTGAATCCCTACTAGTTTATTAATTCCAGTTTTCATCAAAATCAAGGTCGTCATAATTATCAAAAGTGTCATCGAAATCAAACGCACTATTTTCCGATTCAAACTTCTTTTCCGGTGGGGTTTCCGGTAGTTCCCCAAAACTAAAAAGTACATTAGGATAGGCGCGGCCATCTTCTTTCTCTACCACATCGGCCAATTCAACAAAAAAGGTCCACATGCTTAGAAAGTCGTAGACATAAATAAGTTTTGGCGTGTTTTCGGTAATAATGTCCTCTAAAAAGGTTTCGTTCATCAGCCTAACATCAGAACCGGATTCACTCATGTCAAAAAGCGCAATTTCCTCGTCCTGTTTCCATTCTTCATCGCAGGTATAGAACGAAGCCATCTCGTTTCCTAAAAATCCAAACGCTTGTGTGATCGCATTGTGAAAGTCTTCCAAGGAATTTTGGGCTTCAATTTCTAAATCACGGAAAATATCTTCCTCCGCATCCAGTATTATCCTAATTTTATAAACCATGCCTTTGTTTTATGGGTAGACAAAGTTACGAAGTTTTAAGATTTGTTCGAGGCTTTATTGCATCTAAAACCAAATAGAACTGAACGCCAAAGAGAATGGCGGCGAGCACTAAATGCAGGGCTTGGCTACCAAATGGGAAATCTATGTAATACATAGCTATACCAGTAAATATCTCCAATACTAAAATAAAGAGTATCCAGTAGATTTTTAAGTGCCCAAGGTTAAACTTTAGTATTCTATAGGCTAATGCAGCGTTGATTAAAGTAATTCCTATAGATAGACTTCTATGAATGTAAAACTGGACGGTAGGGTCTTGTAGCCAAAGGTCTTTCGCATTGGGTCCTAAAAAGTCTATTTGGTGGTCTATAAATTCCCGTACCTGTGTTCCTAGAATTACTTGTACAATTGTTAATGTCAAGGCTGCCACAGCAATTAAAAAGGTAGGCTTGTCATAGGTGATTCCTTTATTTTCTTTGTTTACAATAAATATAATATAAAGTAAGAATGCAACTATGACCAAGGCCATAAGCATGTGCAATGTAATTTTAAACGGTTGTAATACCGAGTAAACAACGGTTGCTCCTAACCAGCCTTGGAAACCCATGCCAAATACCACGAGCCACGAGAGTAAGGTAACCGATTTTTGTTTTTTCCAGTACTTAATAGATGCAAATGCTAATAGTAAGGTTGCTAAACCTGCTACCGCACCCAACAGGCGGTTAATGAATTCTATCCAAGTATGCCAAGGGTTAAAAATAGCGTAATCGTGTTTGGTGTACGCTTCCCAATTTTCGGTATTAAAGTCAATCCCCGTGTTTATATCCTCCCTAGCTACCTTTAATGATTCGTTCAGAATAATAACCTGACCTTGTTTATATTCTTTGTTTGCTTCCCATTCTAGTTCCGAAGCTTCCGTTGGAGGAATGTAATATCCAAAACATTTGGGCCAATCTGGGCAGCCCATGCCACTGCCAGTCATGCGCACAACCGCACCTGCTACAATAACTAGGTACACCAGAATCAGCGAGATTTTTGCTAGTTTTCTAAAGGATATCATTCGTTTTTTGTTTTTAGTCCCAGTTCACTTCCCTTTTTAAGCATTAAGACTTTTGCAGCCTCAAACTCATTTGGAATATCGCCCTCAAGAATAGCTTCTTTTATATGGTCTTTGATGATTCCAATTTCCTTAGAAGGTTTTAAATCAAAAGCAGCCATAATCTCTTCGCCGCTAATGGGTGGTTGAAAATTACGGATGCTATCCCGTTCTTCGACTTCTATAATTTTTTCACGAACAATTTTAAAGTTGTTCTTGTACTTTCGCTGTTTTTTCGGGTTTTTGGTGGTTATATCAGCCTCGCACAAGGTCATTAAATCCTCTACATGTTCCCCTGCATCAAAAACCAAACGTCTTACGGCCGAGTCGCTCACATGTTCCTCAGAAAGGATGATGGGCCTAGAACTCATAAGTACTATTTTTTGAACGAACTTCATTTTGTCGTTCAGGGGCATTCGTAATCGTTTAAATAGTTTGTAGACCATTTTGGAACCAACAAACTCATGCCCGTGAAATGTCCATCCGATTTTCTTGTGGAATCTTTTGGTAGGTGCCTTACCAATATCATGTAAGAGTGCTGCCCATCGTAACCAAAGGTCATCCGTATTTTCACAAATATTATCTACCACCTCAAGCGTATGCCAAAAATTATCTTTGTGTTTTTGACCCTCTATTTCTTCTACCCCTTGCAGGGCAGTAAGTTCTGGAAGTATAATATCCAGTAGCCCTGTTTTGTGCATTAAGGCAAAACCTATTGATGGTTTAGGGGTTTGCATAATTTTATTGAGCTCATCAACGATGCGTTCGTTGGAAATAATTTTTAAACGGTCCTTATTGTCAGTTATAGCCTGCAATGAAGGTAGTTCTATGGTAAATCCGAGTTGGGTGGCAAAACGTATCGCCCGCATCATCCTAAGTGGGTCGTCCGAGTAGGTGGTATTTGGGTCTAAAGGAGTTCTTAATAATTGACGCTCTAGGTCTTGTATACCCCCAAAAGGATCTAGTAAATTTCCAAATGTAGCTTGGTTAATGGATAGTGCTAGTGCGTTGATGGTAAAATCTCGGCGTCTTTGATCATCATCTAAAGATCCGTTCTCAACTACCGGTTTTCTGCTATCCCTATGGTAACTTTCTTTTCTCGCCCCAACAAATTCAAGTTCTATTCCATCATGTTTAATCATGGCGGTGCCAAAGTTCTTAAAGACGGCAATTTTAGGTTTTCCGCTAAGTTTTGAGGCCACTTTTTCTGCTAGAGCAATACCGCTACCTACGGCAACAATGTCTATATCTTTTGGAGTGCCTCTTTTTAGAAAAAAATCACGTACAAAACCTCCTATTACATAAGCTTCAAGTCCCAATTCATCGGCACTCTTCCCAATTATCTGAAAAATATCTTCTGTTAATGCCTGTGTGTAGTTCATGGGTCTTTCGCCTGCATTATTCCCGGATCACCTTCACTTTGTGATTACCACTTAATTTAATGATTGTGGAGGCTTGGGAATTTTCGTTTTCTTGTTGCAAATTTACCACATAGTCTACACCTTTTAAAATGGCCTGATCAATTTCTTTGAAACTTTTTGGGATGCTATTTCCACTGATGTTCGCTATTGTTGTTACAATGGGTTTTTTAAATTTGTTTATCAGGTACTGGCAAAATTTGTCCGAAGCTACCCGCATGGCTAAGGAGCCGTCTGGAGCGATGAGATTTTTCGAAATACCTCTCGGGCTATCGTAGACAATAGTAGTAGGTTTAGCAGCCAGATCCATTAGGTCGTATGCTAAGTCTGGCACCTTTTCTACATGCTTTTCTAGCATGGCATCATGGGCTACTAAACAGACCATAGGCGTGCCCGATTTTTGTTTTTTTAATTTGTAGATTTTCTGTACGGCTAGGTCGTTTGTGACATCACAGCCTATAGCCCACAACGTATCTGTTGGGTAAAGAATGAGTCCACCTTTTTCTAATATGGCAATGGCTTTTTTAATTTCTTCTGTCAAAATTTCTGTATGGATAAGTATGAGCACAAAAGTAGGTTTTCTAGCCTGAAAATAATTTTCTGTTCAATATAATATCGCTTTTACACCTAATGTATTTTTCAAATAAGTAAGTTGCAATGGCCACTATTGCAAGCTGATTTTGTAATTTCCGCCAAACTTTACAAGCGTATTGTATGATTGAGGTAAATGACAAGGAACTATTAAGCAAATTTCCAGGTTGGGAGCTTATTGAACAAACGGAACGTCGTCTTGAAATGAAATCGTTATCAGCGATAAACCATAACGATGGTCCTAAAATAGTAGCATATCTTTTCGAGAAAATTCCAAATACAAAATGGATTTTCAATTTAGAGAGCGATAGATTTATTGCTGAAATTAAGGAAAAATCAAAGTATACAAGGATGTATACCTCGGGCTGTTTTGATATTTTCCATTATGGTCATTTGAATATATTAGCAAAGTCAAAGGAACTTTGCGATTATTTGATTGTTGGGGTTTCTACAGATGAGCTCATTGAAAAAGAGAAAGGTAAGCGCCCGGTAATCCCATTCGAGGAACGCATGAAAGTTGTGCAAGCGATTGGTTTGGTAGATGAGGTTATTCCCCAGACCGATAAAGATAAACAGCGTATCGTAGATGAGCACCGTATAGATGCCATATCGGTTGGTAGCGATTGGAAAGGGAGATATCCTGAGGTAAGTTGTGCTATGGAGTATTTTCCATATACAGCAAATGTTAGCAGTACTATTTTAAAGAATACGTTACAACTAAAATGATTAGTTGTTACATCAATGCCTTGTCGTCCGTAGAGGTGTTCCAATCTTTAACGGGTGTTTGCCAGGCTCCGTATCTATAGGTCAAATAGCCATCGGTATCCTCTGGAATGCTATAGTTTTTATCTTGAAATGATATGGTTTTAAAGCTATCGTAAAAACGCAATGGAACACTTTTAGTCTTATTGTCTATTTCCCAATAGGTGCTTTGGTCATGAGAGTATTTTATAAATACGTCTAGGCATACCTTTCCTTTTACTAAGCCAAAAAAGTGTTTATTGCGTATTTTTATCATCCGCAAATCTCCCTTTCTGAATTCTTTACTTGTTACGGAAAAATATCTTGTCCTAACCCTGTAGCCTTCTGTTTTTAGGTTTTGAATCAAGGAATTAAGTTTAGGTATTTCTATCTGATGCACAGAAATATCCAAATCGTTGTCCCAAGGTAATAATCTATTTTCACGTCTAATCCCCAATAAGGTTCCACCCTCTAACCAATATTGAATTTGCTGCTGCTCAACTATTTTGGTTACGCTTTTTAACAGACTTTCCGCCTCTTTAAGATTCTTTCCTTCCAAGGTAATATCGTACGCCATATGGTGTGCTTATTTATTTTTGATTCCTCTTAATCTTTTTAGCTCCTTGTAACGGCTATAAACCCCCAGCGCATTTAAGTAGCTAATAATTACGCCTCTTTTTCCATCTAAAAAACCAAATCGCATTATAAAATGATTAAAGAATTTATAGCCTGGCCTAAAGGTAAAGTGGTACAGATTTGGACTGTAATCCTTGGCTAGTTCTTCTTGGGCCTTCATCTGACCATACTTAACCATTTTACCTTTGTAATCTTGATAATCTTTATATGAATAATGTATAAGTTTGCTTTTAAGAACATCTACTGGGCCATCCACAATTAAAGTTTCATGCACAATCCGTTCTTTGGTGAATGCTACTTTACTTTTTCTAAAAAGCCTAAAGTTTTTGTCGCTTTGCCAACCGCTAAATCGCAATACTTTTTGCCTAAACATAAAGGTTCTATGAAAATAATAGGCTACGGTTTTAGCGTCACCATTGATTGTTTTCAAGAGTTCATTCTTAAGTCGATCTGTTAAGCGTTCATCCGCATCCATGAATAATACCCAGTCGTTTGAGGCGAGGCTCATAGCATAGGATTTTTGATCAGTATAATTGACAAAAGGCCTTTGGATTAAGGTAATATTCGGTCTCTTTTTTATGCGTTCTACCGTGCCATCGGTGCTGAAGGAATCTACGACGATAATTTCATCTGCAAACTGAACGTTTGTTAGTACTTCATCAATATGAATGATTTCGTTAAAAGTGATAAAAACCGCTGATACTTTATTATGTACTATCCCGTTCCAAGGATTGTTCATGGGTCTGCCGAAAATTGCATCGATTTTAATTCTTCTGTCTAAAGGTAAGGTCCGCGCTTCAGGAACTCCATTTTTAGACACATATTCTTCGGTAGCCTCAATCATTCGAAGTGCAGATTTACCATCTTGATAGGGATGGTACATTCTGTTAAGCACTAAACGTTCGGCTTCAAATTGGTCTTCTTTTAAATTTTTAAGTACACTTTTGGTCAGCTCACCCTTTTCTGTGAGATTATCCCAACGGATGTTTTGAGATATCGTTTTAAAACTGATCGCTGGTTTGTTCAGTAATAGGAACTCATAAATTACGGAAGAGGTATCGCTTATAAGGAGGTCTGCTAAGAGCAGAAATTTTATGATGTTCTTTTCTTCTACGAATACGATGTTTTTATGCTTTTTGTCGAGGGACTTATACGTGTCAATTAAAGACATGCTCATGAGATCATGAAACTTCACTAGAATTAAATAACCTGTTTCCCTAGCCAAGTGTTCAATATCTTCTAAAAGCGCCGTAGCGGAGGTTAGGCTAGGAGAGAAGGTTGGAGCGTATAATATAATGTTGCTCGTATCATATTTCTTAAGGAGTTCTTTTTTCTCCGACTCATAAACAGTTTTATGTAGCCCATAACTATCTAATTTTGGCCAGCCTGTTTGCACTACTTCAAAATTACCGTGTTTTTCCTTTAGCTCGTTAAAACGATTTGTAAAGTAGGGGCCTTGCGTTAAATACAGGTCAAAATAATGGCGAATTCGAAAATGCCCTTTTTTTTCTCCGGCTAAACCATGAAAAATTTGGGTTTTAACTCCCCTCAAGTAATACGGTACCTCATTGCCTGGAACAAAAATGACATCGCTTTGGTAAAATTGTAAATCTAAAATGCTTGATGTATGCGCTTGTTCTGGAAACGGAAATTTTTGAATCAGTTTTTTAGATACGTACCAAATATAATTGCTACCCCTTTTAATGAGCTCATCACGAATCGGGGCCATGATTCCAAAAGCGTATGCATTCTGGCAAAAAAGAATGAATTTCATTTTTGGAAAATAGTATTTGCATTTTCCAGGTCCTCCCTAAAATCAACTTCTACACAGTCAAACTCAGATATATCTATTGCTGAAATTTGGACTCCATCATGTTCAATAGCCATTTCTAAGCCTCTCTCAAAGTAATCATTGTCGTCGCACGCTTCTAAACGGTCAATAAAATGCACGATGTCTTTTTGTGCTATGAAGTTTATACCCACGGCCTCTCCAAGACCATTTTTAACGGTCTTTGAAAGTTGGTCTATATAACCATCTTTTAAAGTATATTTAACTTCTTCTTCTGCTACCTTGCTCGTGTTTACCGCAACAAAAGATTTTTCTGAAAGTATATGGGCGTTTAATAAAGAAAGGAGCTTGCCATCGAATACCACATCGCCATTTAACCACAAAACAGAATCATTTCTATTCTTTTTTAAGGCTTTAAGTAAGCTTTTAGAGGTGTTGGTACAATCAAAGAAAGGATTGTAGATGTACGTAAGTTGTGGAAACCGCTCCATAATAAGGTCTTTTTTAAAGCCTACCACTACGTTTATATCGTCAATATTAAAGCTGTTTTCAAGATTGGCTATTTGCATTCCCATTATGGTTTTTCCGTTGTCCAACGGCGTAAGCGGTTTGGGAAATGGGTTCCCTAAGCGGGAACCAATACCTGCGGCAAGAATAACAATTTTCACGTTTTTATATTTTAAAGGGTAATTTATATAGGCTGAACGCTTAGGCTAGAATTGATTTTTCTAGCTAAAATTGGTTTGCATAAATAATTTAAATCAAAAATATATAAATAAACACCCTTTGCTTAATACTTCAAATGTAAAATTAATTTAAGGATAACTAAAATTAAAGCGCTGTTAGCATAGGTTTTGTCGCATGCAATTAGACTTTTATTAGATGCTTAAAGGTATGGTAGGTAAGAATTTACCTTATTGATTGTTATTTTGTTAAGTTAACTGCTTTGTTGCGGAACTGTATTTAAGCTCGGTACTTTTTGCTCCTGTTCCAACTTTCTAAGTTCTTGGTATCTTTCCCAGTCACCTAGGGCGTTAAGGTAGCATACGGTTACTCCTTTCATTCCATCCAAAACTCCAAAACGGAAGAAATAATTATAAACAAACGTAAAGGTTGGTTTTCCGAGTAAGAGTAGAAGATTAAAGCGTTTTCCTTTTTGTGATGCTTCTTTTGCCTTCATTCTACCATATACGAGCATTTTATGCTTGTAGTTGGCAAAATCGCGATAGCAATAATGGGTAAGCTTTTCTTTTAAGATAGCAGAACTTCCTTGTATTTCTAATGTTTCATGTACAATGCGTTTATCAGAAAACTGTACTTTACTTTTCCTGAAAAGTCTATAGTTCTTGTCTGTTTGCCATCCACTATAGCGCAGGTGTTTTTGTTGAAACATGAATTTTCTTCTAAACCAATACGCTACATGTTTTTTGCTGCTATTAATGGTCAATTTTATTTCTTCTTGTAAATCTGGTGTTACCACTTCATCAGCATCTACAAAAAGCACCCAATCATTGGTTGCTTGTGCCAGCGTAAACGCCTTTTGGGCTGTATAGTTTTTAAAAGGATGCTGAATAACCCTCACTTTGGGGTGTGCACTAAGAAATTCATACGTACCATCAGTACTGTAGGAGTCTACGACAACTATTTCATCTGCGAAATCAATTGATTTAAGGCATTTTTCTATGTATCCAATCTCGTTATACGTGATTACAAGTGCCGATATTTTTTTAAGCTGAGGCTCCATAACTAAGATGAGTAGTTAATTTATTAAGGAGTGTTCTGAATATAGAACTGAAAAAAAAGTAAAAAATTATATTTTTACCTATATTTTCCCACAAATTTACACAGCTACGTTATGTTCTCTTAGCGCATCATTAAGTGATGTCTTTTTATTGGTACTTTCCTTTCTTGTTCCGATAATCAGTGCGCAAGGAACCTGAAACTCTCCAGCCGGAAATTTTTTGGTGTAACTCCCTGGTATAACAACTGAACGGGCAGGAACCCTACCTTTTAGCTCTACTGGGGAAGATCCAGTAACATCGATAATTTTAGTAGATGCCGTTAAAACGACGTTGGCACCTAACACAGCTTCCGTTTCTACGTGTACGCCTTCAACTACAATACATCGAGAACCAATAAATGCATTATCCTCTATAATAACAGGTGATGCCTGGAGTGGTTCCAATACACCGCCTATACCCACACCGCCACTAATATGTACATTTTTACCAATTTGAGCGCAACTTCCCACAGTAGCCCATGTATCTACCATAGTACCCTCATCTATATACGCACCTATGTTCACATAGCTAGGCATTAAAATCGTTCCTGGCGAAATATAGGCGCCATGTCTGGCAACCGCATTTGGCACTACGCGTATGCCCTTTTCCTTATAGCCTCTTTTTAAAGGTATTTTATCATGATATTCAAAAATGCCGGCTTCAAGAGTTTCCATTTTTTGAATAGGAAAATAGAGCACTACGGCCTTTTTTACCCATTCGTTTATTTGCCATCCAGATGCAGTAGGTTCTGCACAGCGGAGTTTGCCAAGGTCAATAAGATTTATAACGGCTCGTATTGTTTCTTGTGTTTTATCGTCTGATAAAAGCGCCCTGTTTTCCCAAGCTTGCTCTATGATATTTCTTAAATCTGTCATTTTATCCTAAAATTTTCTCAAATATAGGTCGAAGCAAAGTAATTCACTATTGGTAAATTCACATATCACAAATTATCCGTTACTTTTGACAAAAATTAATTTTGGGAAGAATTTTAGCCTTGGATTACGGTGAGAAACGAACTGGGATTGCAGTAACGGACGAGTTGCGTCTTATTGCTTCCGGTCTCACCACTGTACCCACCAAGGAGCTTATACTTTTTTTGAAAGACTACGTTAATGCCGAAAATGTTGATATTCTTGTCGTAGGGGAACCCAAACAAATGAACAATACCCCTTCCGAGTCCGAACAGTACATAAAACCTTTTTTGGTGGAGCTAGTGAAGCACTTTCCTGCTATTTCTATTGAAAGGCAGGATGAGCGTTTTACCTCTAAAATGGCTTTCCAAAGTATGCTGGATAGTGGTTTAAAAAAGAAACAGCGAAGGAATAAGTCCCTGGTAGATGAAATTAGCGCAACATTGATATTGCAGTCATATTTAGAAAGGAAATAGTATGGACGCCTTAATTGATTTTGAAATATTGGTCAAAAGAAAAGTACGACAGTATTTTAAATCTTTTTTTGCGGGTAGGGATATTAAAAAACTCACGAATACAGATTTTGTTATTATTAGTAGAAACTGCTGGGGAGGCCAGGTATACCAATATTTACAAAAGCCATACAATACACCCTTTGTAGGATTGTTTTTGTTTGGTCCTTGCTACATGAAATTGCTATCTAATTTTGATGACTACATGAAATTGGATTTGGATTTTATAACGGTGTCCAAATACCCGGAGTCCAAGAACAATTATCCAATTGGTCTTTTAAATGATGTAGAAATTCATTTTCAACATTATGAAACAGAAGAGGAGGCAATAGGAAAATGGAACCGTAGAAAAGCGAGAATGCTAGAAAATACGGATAAGGATAACTTTTTTTTTATGGTTTGTGATCGTAGGCGCATCAATGCCGAGGATTTAACAATTTTTCATGAACTTCCTTTTAAAAATAAGGTTTCCTTTGCGTTTTATGACTTGCCAGAAGGCACCGTTGGAAATCACATGAAATATTTTAATAGTAACCGAAACAAAACGAACAAGATACCCAACGGAAAGAAGAGATTTAAACTTACTTTTTTATATTTTGATGTAGTCCACTGGTTAAATAGTGGCGCAATTTTAAGAACACGATTTAAACAATAACAATGATTTTACCGATTATAGCCTACGGAGATACCGTTTTGAGGAAAGTAGGAGACGACATAGACAAAGAATATCCAAAACTTAAGGAGTTGATTGCTAATATGTGGGAGACCATGTACAATGCAAATGGAGTAGGACTAGCTGCCCCGCAAATAGGATTACCAATACGTTTATTTTTGGTGGATACCTCTCCGTTTGCAGATGACGAAGACCTTACCGAGGTGGAACAAAAACAATTAGAAGGCTTTAATCAAGTATTTATAAATGCCTACATAGAAGAGGAAACAGGCGAGGAATGGGCATTTAATGAAGGATGCTTAAGTATACCTGACGTCCGCGAAGATGTGAGTAGAAAGGGAACGATAAAGATGACCTATTTTGATGAGAATTTTAAAAAGCAAGAACAAACCTTTGACGGACTTCTAGCGCGTGTCATACAACATGAATATGATCATATAGAAGGGGTATTGTTTACAGATAAATTATCTTCTTTGAAAAAAAGACTCATAAAGGGAAGATTGTCCAACATATCCAAAGGTAAAATAAATGTGGATTATCGAATGCGATTCCCAAATATGAAAAAAGGTCGTTAATTTCTGCTTGTAATTAGTTTAAAAATATAATATTTGCCCTTTTAAATTTAAAAAAAGCCTATGGGGTTGGAGAAAATACTATCGGTTGCCGGAAAACCAGGATTGTACGAGTTAATTACACAAACGAGATCTGGATTTGTTGCAGCATCTTTGATAGACGGAAAAAAAATTAGCGTTGGGCTAAAAAGTAACGTTAGCGTGCTTTCTGAAATAGCTATCTATACTTTGGATGAAGAGCTTCCTTTGAGAGAGGTGTTCTTAAAGATGCAGGTAAAGGAAAAGAGTGGTAAAACTTCTATAAGCCATAAAGAGGATAAGATTAAATTGGAAGAGTACTTTTTTGAGGTCCTTCCCAATTACGATGAGGACAGGGTATATGCTAGTGATATTAAGAAAATTATAAACTGGTATAACATACTGGTAGATAAAGGTATCGCAGATTTTTCCGAAACTGAAAAAGACCTTTCTTCAGAGGAAGAATAATAAAAAAAGTGTTTATGCAAAAAAGCCTCGATAGTAGCTACTATCGAGGCTTTTTTGCATAAATTGAATAAGCTCAATCTTTCTCAATCGTTTCGTAGCTGTATTTACTTTTCTTCCAATCTATTAATGGAGACGGATAGTATTTTACGTCCATTCGTTCCAAAAACGGAGCCTGGTTTGCTAAACGAATTTTATAATTCTCCCAATCCCTATTTTCTGGAGAACTCCAACTTAGTTCGGAATATCCTATCACTCTAGGAAAGGCTAGATATTCTAGTTCATCTATATTGCTTATAGTTTCTGACCATAAAGGAGCTTCGATACCCAATATATTTTCCTTTGGAATTCCTCCATAACCTTCAGGTGTCCAAATGTATGCAGTATCAACAGGTATGTAGGCTGCCCAATGAAGTCCGTATTCCGATAAGGTATCATACTGCATGTCCAAATATGCTTTTTTAGCAGGTGATACAATGACTTGCATGCCTTTTTTAACAGCTTTTTTAGCATTTTCCTCACTGCTCCACCATTGGGATATGGAGGTTGAATCTATGTCAGCGATAGCTACTTCGTCCCAACCTATCATGCGCTTGCCGTGTTTTTGCACTATTTTTTCTACCTTATTCACAAAGTAGATATAATCCTTCTTTTTGGTTACATGGCTTTCATCGCCGCCTATATGGAAATAAGGGCCAGGGGTAATTTCTGATATTTCCCGTACCACATCATCTACAAAAGCATATACAGTATCCTTTCTTGTGTCAAATGTGCTAAAGCCAACATGTGTTCCTTCGTATAATTTAAGCTTTTTCCCATTTCCATTTAAAAAAGGATAAGCAACTGATGCCGCGTTGGTATGACCAGGCATATCTATTTCTGGTACTACCGTCATAAAATGTTCTGCTGCATAGCGAACAATCTCCTTGTAGTCCTCTTGGGTATAAAAACCACCAGCTTCACCACCTACTTCGGTACTACCACCGATACTTGTTAGTTTTGGCCATGACTTAATTTCTATTCTCCATCCTTGGTCGTCTGATAAATGCAGGTGCAGTACATTAATCTTGTAGTAAGATAGAATATCAATATATTTTTTAACATCTTCCACGGCAAAGAAATGACGGGCAACGTCCAACATGGAACCTCTATATGCAAAACTGGGGTTATCTATAATTTCACCTGTCGGGACTGGCCATATTTTTTGAATTGCCAAGGTATCGTTACTGCTATCTGGGACCAGTTGCCTTAGGGTCTGTATGCCTCTAAAAGCACCTTCGGCCGTATTTGAATTTATAATAATAGAATCTTGGTTGATGTACAATTGATACGCTTCTGGTGCGTCTAGCTCTGTGCTATCTGACTGATTAATATATATTACGCGCTCTACCGTTTGCAGAGATTCATCGTTCACGGGCACTTGAAGTTTTATTTTTTTCGATAACTTATCGGCTAAAAATTCAGCTACTTCTTGGAATCCTGCGGCACCTTTAGCTGTATAGATAGCTGTAAATTCATCTAAGGCAAAGGCGGAGTTGGTAGGAATTACTTTTAAAGGTTTTGGAATAAGGTTTTCTGTAGAAAGGTCTGTTACCGGCATTGGAATTTTTTTCTTAGGTTCTTCTGTGCAGGCAAAAAATACGCATACCAACGAGAGCGAAAAGAGTGCTCTAACTAGGGTGTTTTTAATCATTGTTCTTATTTATGGGTTAGTAACTAAATCTTTGATGACCTCATACCAGAGGTCATATCCTTTCTGGTTCATATGTAGACCGTCTTCTATGAAAATATCTTTTTTTAGTTTTCTACCATTAAGCATTGGCGACCAAACATTGGCATAGGTTAAAAGCGGATTCTCATCACTCATTTTCCTAAATTTTCGATTTAATCTTTTATATTTTCCTCGTAATTTCCATCTGCTAATACTAGGTTTAGCAGCTATTAAAACAATTTTGACCGAGGCATTTGCATTATGAATCTCTTGAATAATTTTATGCGTTGTTGCTATAATTTCCTTAGGCTTTTTTTTTGCTGATATATCATTATCACCTTCATAGATGAATACTTTTTTTGGACGATAACTTAGAACCAGAGGGTCTAAGTGGTATAACAAATCTGAGGCTTGGGAACCTCCAAAACCAGTATTCAAAATTTGATGGTCAGGAAATAATTGTTTTAACGTAGTCCACATGCGGACGCTAGAGCTCCCGGTGAAAACAATACTTTCCTTGCTACTGTCCCAAACGGAATCATATTTTTTAGAAATGGAACGTACCTCCTCGGAAAATGGTGCGGATTCTTGACCGTAGGTGAAAACTACCAATAAAAACGAAATGAAGAAACTACTATTTCTCATGTATCTAAAATGCTAATGTGTAAATTAATACTGATTATATCTCTTCTCAAACGATTTTCGACCTAGGTTACTTTTAAACTTATCAAGGGAGTTGGATGACTGCTTATTTTACATAAAACAAATAGCTTTTTATCCACTTAAATTCTGTTTTATCGGTATTGACTACTTTTATTTAGTGCAGTACTACTAGTTTTTCGGCTACCGCCCAGTCATAAAACCTTTGAATCCAAGAATCGGATGGCAGACCTTGTTCTTTCATCCCAAAACCATGTCCTCCTTGTGAATACATGTGTAAACCTGGAGTGTGGTCTGCGTTTAACCAAGAATTGTAGAGTTCAATGCTTCCGCCCGCCAACCCTAACGCGTCGTCCGTAGCGCAAATCACTAAAAGTTTCGGTGCGTTTTTAGGGGCTTTTTGTACTGGATAAACAGTGGTCCATGGATATACAGCAACAACGAAGTCGGGTCTGTTTTCGGAAGTATAATTGTAAGCCACGCCCATAGCTACAGCTCCACCGGCAGAGAAACCCATAAAGCCAATTTTATTCGCATCTATATTATATGTTTCTGCATTTTGTCTCACATAGGAAATGGCTGAAATTCCATCTGCTATAGAAAGCGGTAGTACTTTTCCAACGCGTTGCTCAACTTTATTTTCTGTTCGGCTGTCTTTTGAGTATTCTTTTACACCATCATCTCCTGTAGGCACTAATCTATATTTTAGGACAAAGGCAGTGATTCCTTTTTTATTAAGCCATTTAGCTACATCGGTTCCTTCACTTTTTATACTAAGCGCGTAAAGTCCACCGCCAGGGGCAATGATAACGCTGGTTCCATTAGGGTCTACAGGAACGAATACTTCTAGAGTAGGAATAGAAACATTGGTAACCACCATGTTCTGCCAAATACTGGAAACATACTCCTTTTCGCTTCCTTTCCATGATATTTCGATTTGTTGCTCAAAAGGCACTTTGATAATTTGTTGTGCAAAGGAGGGTGCTACCATAAGTATGTTGAAAATGAATAAATGTAAATGCCGCATTAAGTTTAGAATTAAAAAATTCGCTTGCATTAGTAACGAGGCAATTTTATCAGGCTAATAGTATAAAAAGAGAACCCGCCAATACGGCTCCAATAACAGGGCCAATAACGGGAACCCAAGCGTAGCTCCAGTCGCTAGCACCTTTGTTTTTAAGTGGAAGGATGGCATGCAAAAGACGTGGGCCAAAATCCCTTGCAGGATTAATAGCATAGCCAGTTGCACCACCTAGGCCAAAACCGATACCGATAACTAATAGTGCCACTGGCAGCGCGTCCAAAGAACCAAGTGAAATAGCTTCTTCTTCCCAGCTTCCGCCGGCAATATAAAATACACCAAAGACCAAAGTAAATGTTCCTATGATTTCGCTTACTAGGTTCCAAAACGGATTTCTAATAGCAGGAGCTGTGCAGAAAGTAGCTAGGATTGCAGCGGAATCATCAGTTTCATCATATTGTTTTTTATACGTGAGCCAAACTAGTAGATTACCCATCATTGCGCCTAAAATCTGTGCAACGATGTAGCCCGGTACCAATCCCCAAGAGAATTTTCCTGCTGTGGCCAATCCAATGGTTACCGCTGGGTTTAAATGGGCGCCACTAGCATCGGCAGAAATAAACACGCCTATAAATACAGCAATACCCCATGCGATTGAAATTCCCACCCAACCAAGATCTGCACCTTTGGTACCTTTGAGTACTAAATTGGCTACCACGCCATTGCCAATAAGGATAAGCATGGCAGTTCCTATAAATTCGAAAATGTAAACAGTCATTTAGTTTGGCTTTATATGGTGGAAGATAATTAAAATAGGCCAGTTTTGGAATAATCCAGAACTGTCATTGAAGATGCGTACTATTTTTGTAAGTTTTTTATTTTCTTAAGAAATTCTAGTAATGGATTACCCTTACCAGCGAACTCCTGCTACGCTCATTTTTAACGTATACACAGCTTTGGAGGCAGTAATGAACAGCATATTTTGTTCTGTTCCTCCAAAGGTAACATTGGCCGTCCAATCGGCACCGGTGTCAATATGTTCTATCTGATTTCCTTTTGAGTCAAACACTAAAACACCATCTCCAGTTAGGTAGACATTCCCTTGGTTATCTATTGTCATACCATCGGAACCCATTCGGGTAAAAAGCTGGCGATTGCTCAGAGTACCATCTGCTTCAATCGTGTAAGAATAGGTTTTTTCATCTCCAATATCTGCAATATATAACGTGCTACCATCCGCAGTTCCTATGATTCCGTTAGGACGCGTAAAATTAGTAGCAATTACCTTTGCATCAGTACTATTAGGAGCTATGTAATAAACAGATTGCGCTGCTAGTTCAGCTTCTTTATGCTGCCAATAGGGTCTTTGGTAGTAAGGGTCCGTAAAATAGATACCCCCTTTTTTATCGACCCATATATCATTAGGGCCGTTGTATTTCTTATTTTGAAATTGATGAGAAAGAATGCTCACGTTCTTGTCAGCATCAATTAGCCAAAGTTCATTTTTTTCATCTGCAGCGGCCAAAAGATTTCCTTGGTAATCAACGTAAAGTCCATTCGCGCGCCCTGCTGGACGCATATAGGTTGAAACTGTATTACGCTGCGCATCCCATTTCAAAATACGATTATTAGGTTGGTCTGTAAAAAAGACATTGCCTTCCTTGTCTGATGCCGGCCCTTCCGTAAACGCGTATCCATCGGCTACTAAAACAAGGTCCGCCCCCTTAGCTATAATGCTTTTAGATTGTGAGGTACAGGAGAAATTAAATGCTAGTAAGGATAATAGGAATACGATTGATTTCATAGTAATCGTTCTTGTTAAAGGCTTGAAAATACATTTAATTTTTCGTTTAGCATACTTCAATTCTTTCTAGAAGGAGGTGAGTAATGGGAGTGTAAAACTTGAGGCATAGTGCTAACCTCTGCACGTCGGCACCAATAACTCCATTCTCACGCCATCAAATCTCCGCTGCTCTTGCAGTGTCTGCTACCTAGGAGGGCGTTACCCTAATAACCAAACTATCAAATAAGCCTAAGAATAACTCCTTAAAACTTGGGCAATTTGTAATTTTGTAGAAAAGCAAACAATAATGCATTCAAGACAAGAGCAATTAGCCGCGGTTGACCGTCTATTGACAATCATGGAGGAGTTAAGAACACAGTGCCCATGGGATAAAAAACAGACCATACAATCGTTAAGGCACTTGACTATAGAGGAGGTTTACGAGTTGGGTGATGCCATCTTGGATAATGATATGGAGGAAGTCAAGAATGAACTAGGGGATATTTTACTGCACATTGTTTTTTATGCCAAAATAGGGGCGGAGACCAAAGATTTTGATATTGCAGATGTAGCCAATGCCATTTGCGAAAAATTGATTCATAGGCATCCACATATTTATGGAGATGTTAAAGTTGCCAATGAGGCTGATGTAAAACGTAACTGGGAACTATTAAAACTTAAGGAAGGGAAGAAAAGTGTGCTAGAAGGCGTTCCTAAAAGTTTGCCGGCCTTGGTAAAAGCGAGTAGAATACAGGAAAAAGTGGCTGGCGTAGGCTTCGATTGGGAAAAGCCAGAACAGGTTTTTGAAAAAGTACAAGAAGAATTAGGGGAACTGCAAGAAGAAGTGCGCGTTGGTGATACCGATAAGATGGAGTCCGAGTTTGGCGATGTGCTTTTTTCCATGATTAATTATGCTCGATTTTTGGGAATTAATCCTGAAAATGCCTTAGAACGGACTAACAAAAAATTCACGAACCGATTTCAATATCTAGAAACCGAGGCTGCTAAACAAGGAAAATCACTCCAAGAAATGAGTTTGGAAGAAATGGACGTGTATTGGAACGCCGCAAAAAAGTTTGGGTGATTCGAGTACTAGAATGTTTATAGCTAAACAATTAATGATTTGTTACGCGTATTATATCTCGCTTCGTTCTCTAAGAATCACCTAGGGCTATAATATATGTTCCCATGAGCATAAGTATTTAAAAAGTATATTTGCATCTTCAAAAACATAGCTTTTGCTTAGTAAGTACACCAAGGAATTTAGATATAATATAAAACTGTCCGTCCCTGTTATTTTAGGGATGCTTGGTCACACCTTTGTGCAGTTCGCGGATAATATTATGGTGGGTCAATTGGGTACCGCAGAACTGGCAGCGGTTTCTTTAGGGAACAGTTTTGTATTTATTGCCATGTCTTTGGGTATTGGTTTTTCTACGGCAATTACGCCCTTGGTTGCCGAGGCCGACGGAGCAGGTAAGGCAAAGGACGCAAAAAGTGCATTAAAGCACGGTTTGGTGCTTTGTACCATATTAGGGTTATCGCTTTTTGGTATTATTCTACTGGCCAAGCCTTTAATGTTTATGATGAAGCAACCCATTGAGGTGGTGGAGTTGGCCATGCCTTATTTAGATTTGGTCGCTTTTTCTTTGGTACCGTTGATTGTTTTTCAGGCTTTTAAACAGTTTTCGGAAGGTTTGTCCCAGACCAAATATCCTATGTATGCTACGATATTGGCTAATGTTATTAATATCGTGCTCAATTATTTACTAATTTTCGGTTCTTTTGGGTTTCCGGAAATGGGTATTGTGGGCGCGGCAATTGGCACCTTGATTTCAAGAGTGGTAATGGTGATTTATATTTGGTTGCTCCTAAGGAGTAAGGATAAGTTTTATCCTTTTGTAACCGGTTTTAATTTCAGAGCGTTAGAGAAACGCGTCATGAAAAAAATCATTGCACTTGGTTTTCCATCTGCACTACAAATGTTTTTTGAAGTGGCTATTTTTACTGCTGCTATTTGGTTAAGTGGTGTGCTGGGTAAAAACCCGCAAGCGGCCAATCAAATTGCCTTGAATCTGAGCAGCATGACCTTCATGTTTGGCATGGGTCTTGGTGTTGCAGCTATGATACGCGTAGGAAATCAGAAAGGGTTAAAGAATTTTACCGAACTCCGCAGAATAGCCCAATCTATCTTTTTACTTACGTTCTTGTTGGAAATTGTATTCGCCATCCTATTTTTAGTGGGACGAAACTGGTTTCCTACCATTTACTTAGATTTAGATGATGCTTTAAATCTCAAAGATAATACGGAGGTAATCGTCCTAGCCGCACAATTATTATTTGTGGCAGCATTCTTTCAAATTTCAGATGGTGTCCAAGTGGTAGTACTCGGTGCTTTGAGGGGCTTGCAAGATGTAAAGATTCCCACGATTATTACTTTTATTGCATACTGGCTGATTGGTTTTCCGGTGTCTTACTATACAGGCTTGCATACGGAATTGGGAAGTGTCGGAATTTGGTTGGGACTTCTAGTAGGCCTTACGGCATCTGCCATTATGTTGTATATTCGATTTAATTATTTGACAAAAAAGTTGATACGTAAAGAAGCGGTTTCCGTGTCTTGACAAACTAAAGAATCCAATAAAATAAACTATTCATTTTCCTATGGAGCTACCAAAATTTATTCTAGGTGATAATACAGATTATCCAAATGCCATTTTTGTAATTCATACAGAGTATCCAAGGTTTATCATCAATTTGGAAAATGATGAAGTGGAATGGTTTGAGGAATTTTCCAAAGAAGATGAAAAAGATTTGGAAGAAGAGATGGAAGGTCTTGTCAACACAGCAACCGCGTTTTACGATCGCGAGGTTTCTAGATACGAAGAGTAGCCAAGTATGATAGAAACACTTTTAGAATGGGACCATGAGCTTTTCTTATATCTGAACGGATTGGGAACGTCTTCATGGGATACCTTTTGGCAGTTTGTTTCTCATAAGCTTAGCGCTATTCCTATTTATTTATTTTTATTGTTGCTGTCCTATCAAAAGTATGGTTTAAAAAAAACGGTGGTGCTGGTCATTTCAGTGGCACTATTAATTACGGTAAGCGATCAGCTCAGTAATTTCTTTAAATATGGGGTAGGTAGATTAAGACCGTGCCACGATCCCGAACTTATGGATGTAATGCGTTTGGTAAAAAGTCGCTGTGGCGGTAAGTTCAGTTACTTTTCCGCTCATGCCGCCAATTCCTTTGCTGTTGCAGTATTTTTTGGTCAAATCCTAACATCTCAATTCAAAGGCATTGCACCCCTATTGTTACTTTGGGCATGTTTTGTTGCCTATAGCAGAGTGTATATTGGCGTTCACTTTCCATTGGATGTTTTAACTGGCGCACTCTTGGGTAGCCTTTTTGGCTGGTTATTTTCAAAGTTATTTATATTTTCACTCCGGAAATTCTCACTATGATATCTAACTTAAGGTACTGGTTTTTAATTGGCTTGGTCATTCTTGTTTACATTGGTGGGATGTTCGTAACGCTCATGGAGAACGACTCTGCACAGTTTGCCGTTATGGCCATGCGCATGGTTCAAGAGAACGATTTTTTAAATCTCTTTAAAGGACCAAACGAGTATTTAGATAAGCCTCATATGCATTATTGGCTGGCAGCATTGTCTTATAAGATATTCGGAATTCACGATTGGGCGTACAGGATTCCCGGTTTGCTGGCGACACTCTTAGGCGCATATAGTTGTTATGGACTAGGAAACTTATTGTATAACAAACATACCGGAAAATTAGCAGCGCTTATTTTCTTAACAGCACAGACCATAGTGCTGGGCGTAATAGACGTCCGCACCGATGCGGTGCTCACTGGCTTCACTATTTTTGCTATTTGGCAACTAGTTACGTTTATAGAAAAGGGTAGGTTAGGAGCCATTTTGTTGGGTGCTTTTGGTGCTGGTATTGCTTTTTCAACCAAAGGTCAGATAGCCTTGTTGGTAATAGGTTTGCCCATTTTATGCCATGTAGGATACACGAGAAATTGGAAGGTTTTTCTTAATTGGAAAGTACTTGCTGCCTTGGTAATGTTCGGTATTGTTATATCACCTATGCTGTATGCTTATTATCACCAGTTTGATATGCACCCAGAAAAGGTCATCCGTGGAATATCTGACCGAAGCGGCATCTTCTTTATTTTTTGGGAACAAAGTTTTGAGCGATTAAGCGGAGAGGGGATGGGCAAGAATAGTAGCGATTATTTCTTTTTCTTTCATACCTTTTTATGGGTCTTTTTACCTTGGACCATCTTGGCGATTGCAGCTATAAGCACTAGGATTCGGAATTTTGTCAAAATGAAGTTTGCCTACCGTCCAAATACGGAGTTTTTGACTACAGGCGGTATCATCCTTATTTTTATCCTTATCAGTTTTGCCCAATTCAAATTACCACATTATCTAAATGTGACCATTCCGTTATTTTCCTTACTCACGGCTTCATATGTGTATAACTTATATCGGAATCAAAAAATTAGGGCTATCAAGATGTTCTTGGTTGGTCAGTATTTTATTTTGGCGATTGTGTTCATCGCATCATCATTAATTTGCTTTTTTGTATTCAAACTAAGCAGTATTCCGGTGTATATCGCATTGGGAATAGTTGCGAGTATTGGTGTGTATTTTTGTTTAAAGGGAGAAGGTAGGTTCGCGCGCCTGATTACGGTTTCCGTTTGTGCTTCCTTATTATTGAATACGGTGCTGAACCTTCATTTTTATCCTAATCTGTTAGCATATCAAGGTGGTTCTTCAATGTCCCAATTGGTAAAAGAGAATAATATTCCAGTAGATAAAATATATAAAATAGGTCAAAATTATACGTGGTCGTTGGATTTTTATAACAAGCGCCCGGTGCAGCTAACCACTTTGGAGGAGGTTCAATCAACCCATGATGTTTGGGTCTATGCTGATGCTAAGGAACTTTCGTTGTTACGCAATTCCGGATTGGATTGGGATATAGAGTATTCGGTAGATCATTTTCGAATTACACGTTTACAGGCTAAGTTTCTAAACCCAGATACACGACATAAGGTGCTAAATAAGATGTATCTAATACACGTTTATTAGGTGGTCTTATATGCTGCTCTTAGGGGTGCTTTCTATTGTTTCCAAATCGATTTTTTTAAAGTGATACCAAATCCCCGCAAGGGATACTAAAGCGGTAATCAAGAAAAAAATAACACTGATGCTTACGGATATGTTCTCGTTAAGTTCAAGCAGAGAGGCGCCGTAGAAGAATGTCGCTTCGCGGCTTCCGATTCCACCAATGGTAAGAGGTATAACGGAAACGATAGAAGAAATCAAGAAAATGACCAAATAGGCGATTTGATGTAGTTCAATACCCAAAGCTTTCATAATAAACCAAACAGAAATTAATTGTGCCAATTGGACGAAAGCGGAATATCCTACCGATTTCCAAAATACAGGAAGCGTATATCTGAAAAAGCTTCGGTTTAATAACCAAAAGACTAAAATGGAAATGGGAATACCTGCCAAAAACAATGGAGTTAATGCTAAAATAGTTTCTTGCTGAATTAGCAGTAGCAAGGAACACGCATATACGAATAAAAGCAAAAGACCGCTCAAACGATCGAGTACAAGTACACTGACTACTTTTTTCGTAGCGACTTCAAACTTTTTTTTAATCGCATAGCCTTTATAGGCATCCCCGCCAATACCTCCTGGTAAAAAGAGATTGTAGAACATACCTAAAAAATAGAGCTTTAGGTTGCTTTTATAGGTCAGGAATACGTCCAACTGATGAAAATAAAGATTGAGTCGAAACGAAGCTATAATCTTTGACGAAAGAAAGAAAACCAAGGCTAAACCTAAGTAATAGGGATTGCTGCTTCGCAGCGTATTTCCGATTTCCTGTAGATCTATCTTAGAAAAAATAAAATAGATAAGCAGTCCGCTGACGACCAGCTTAATAACAGTGGCTATAGCCTTACTGGGCCTTACCACCTACACTAACTTTTTTGATTCTATAAGGTCTTTTATTCTGTGACTCATAGTACGTTCGAATCAGTAGTTCCATCACAATACCAATAGTAAATAATTGTATACCGGCCAAGATGAACATCATACCGAACATCAATAAAGGTCGAGTTCCAATATCCTCTCCAAAGCCAATTTTAACAACGAGCAAGTACATGTTAATGAGTACCCCTAGTAGTATCATTAAAAAACCAAAAATTCCAAATAGGTGAATGGGTCGCTGAAAGTACTTTCGTATGAAGAGGAGCAGCATCATATCTGCTACAACTTTAAAAACCCGCTCTAAACCATATTTAGAAACTCCGGCATGTCTTGCATGGTGTTTAACGGGAACCTGTTTGATTTGTGCCCCTTCTAAATATGCTAGAAGCGTAATAAAACGATGCATTTCTCCGTAAAGGTTCAGGTCCTTTGCGATATCTCTAGTAAACACTTTTAAAGCACAACCGTTGTCTTTTATGTCTAATTTGGTAACCCTACGTACTAAAAAATTAGCAATTTTAGAAGGGATTTTTTTTACAAGCGAATCCTTGCGTTTCTGACGAATACCCGTAATTAGGTCAAATTCCCCATTAACCGCATAGGTTAACATTTCTGGAATGTCACTGGGGTCGTTTTGAAGGTCGCCATCCATGGTGATGATGTATTCACCCTCTGCATAATCTATACCTGCTGCTAGTGCTAAACTCTGTCCGTAGTTCTTTTTGAGTTCAATAAGATGGACTTTTTCATCTTGCATTTCTTTAACTACCTGCTTTGTCCGGTCCGTAGAAAAGTCATCGATATAAATAATCTGATACGTATAACCTTTTAGGCTTTCGTGAATCTTTTGTGTCAATAATACTGCATTATCTTCTTCGTTGTACAAAGGCACAACGACAGACAGTAAGGAAGGGGTAATAATATCCATTAAGCTGGTTTAGGATTCGGCGTAAAGTTATGTTTTTTATACCTAAGTTGGATGTGTTTTGTTAACTAGCTGAATACCCATGATTGATAAAATAGCGTTGATCTTATTCCAGAACGAAGCTATTTTAAGTACAAGAACTAAAGAAAAAGAAGTGTACTATAGTTATGATTGTAAGCAGGAAAAGGAAAAATGGCGCAGGGGCCTGTTCCGTATTTTATTTAGCCGGATAGGTTAAAAAAGTGGATTGCTTAGTGCGACACTAATGTTTTGTTGATTCTACTACTGGCAATTTTGGAAGCGATAATACCCAAAACTAAAATTGTACCTAATACAATGCCCACATTTATAACTTGATATTCTACCGGATAGGGCAGTGTGGGTGTGATTTTCAGCCAGCCAAAGGCCAGTTGCGACCATATCAACAAAGAGCCTAATAGCACCCCTATAAGCCCGCCTATACCAGTTACTAATATGCCTTGAACAAAATAAATACGGCGTAATTCTTTTATCGTTGTTCCAAAGCTGTAGAGTGTTTTAGAATTTTGCTGTTTATCCAAAATCATCATTATAATAGCCCCCACCACATTGAACAGGGCTATGATGAGCACCAGCGTAAAAATAAGGTAGGTAGCCACATTTTCGGTGTTCAGCATTTTATATAAAGTACTATTCAGTTCCTGTCTATTTTTAAGAATGACTTTGTTTTCGAGACTTTTAAGCACAAGCTCCCTAATAATTCCTTCATTGGCTCCTTCCATCAACTTAAAATTGATGCCTGAATATTGGTGCGCTTCTTTTTCTAATAGTGCTTGTACCAAAGGAAGATGAGCAAATACATATTTGTTGTCTAAATCTGCTTCAACCGCATACACACCGCTCACAACCATGGGAAGTTGGTTGTACAGGGAATTGTTACTTTGTTGTGAGATAGATCCTTCTCCTGGTTTAAAGGCATATATCTGCATAGGACTTCTAAACTGGTTTACCATAACACCTAGAATATTGATAATCCCAATTCCAGCAACAACTTGATCGTTGTTAATCAACCAGTCTCCATAATATATGGTACTGTCTACGCCAGTAACCTTGGTGTAGTTGGAATCTATCCCTTTCAGATACGCAATATGGTTTTTGCCTTTGTGCTCTAGATATACTTTTTCCTCTATTTCTTTGGAGTAATAGGCTATCCCTTGAATGGATGCAAGCTTGGTTTCCTGTGCTTCGCTTAAGGTGAAAAACTTTCCGGTTGTTGGGATTGCTTTTAATTCTGGGTCAAAGGAATTGGTAAAGGAAAGGCTGAATGTTTTTAATCCGGCAAAACCAGATAGCACTATGAATAAAGCTGCGGACCCTATAACAATAACTAAAAACGTAATAAAATTTATAATGTTTACAGCATTTTGGCTACTCTTGGAGCGTATGTACCGTTTTGCTATGTAGAGCGGAAAGTTCAATCCTTAGGATTTTTTTCTTTTTGCCAGTAAATCTCTATTCTCGATAGGGTTTTCCTCCCTTTTCAATGATTTTTCTATTTTTTCGATATAATCTAACGAATCGTCCAAGTAAAAAAGAAGCTCTGGCACACGGCGAAGTTGATTTCTTGTACGCTGACTTAATTCATGTTTAATTAAGGGTTGGTTGGATTTTATACCCTCCATTAATTCACTTGCATTGTCATTTGGAAAAATGCTTACGTAGACTTTAGCAATAGAAAGATCCGTTGTAACAGCAACTTTACTTACAGATATTAAGGTGCCTTTAAGTCCACCAGCTAAGGCTGCTTTCTGCAGAATGTCTACAATGTCTTTTTGAATGACTCCCCCTATTTTTCGTTGTCGTTGCGTTTCCATACTACAAAAATACGCAGAATAATGTATCTTCGATAGTAATGCTGCAGATACCGAAGAAAATTCTACATGAAGAAAATTGAACATATAGGAATAGCCGTCAAAAACTTGAAAGTTTCGAACGAGTTATTTGAGAAATTGTTAGGTGTAGCTCCATATAAGGAAGAGCAAGTGCTATCTGAAGGCGTGAATACCTCTTTTTTTAAGAACGGGCCTAATAAAATAGAGCTTTTAGAAAGTACTATGGCAGATGGTCCAATTGCCAAATTCTTAGAAAATAAGGGGGAAGGCATACACCATATCGCCTTTGAGGTCGATGATATTGTAGCTGAATTAGCCCGATTAAAACAAGAAGGTTTTATTATTTTGAATGAAACCCCAAAAAAAGGAGCAGACAACAAATTAGTAGCCTTTGTACACCCTAAGAGTACCAATGGGGTTTTGGTAGAATTGTGCCAGGAAGTCGCTATATCAACCTAAACAATTGCTAGAGAGTAGTTTAATAGGGTGGCGGAATTATTTGTAATCCTATGTTGGTTTTTTGCTTGTATCGATTAAAAATAAGTGGTAATATTGCAACCGCAAATTGCGGGTCCTATAGCTCAGCTGGTTAGAGCACCTGACTCATAATCAGGGGGTCCATGGT
>CAZMUV010000029.1:0-29621 GCA_964569345.1 uncultured Maribacter sp.
CCCATATCAAAAAGATGAGTCACGTAGGCATCAAATACTTCTTCGCCATAAAGTTTTAACATTGTAAACCAATGAATACTCATCATGGTTTTGGTACATTCAAAAGTTTTTTTACCAGAGTTGCACCAGTCTTCTAGTTCAGATTCTGTTAATAGGTAATCTGCCTTTTGACTAAAGGTTACATTCGTATGAGCGCTTTTCTTATATAACAATGCGGTGGTAAGGGCTGGCATCATCATCATTTTATGTCCGTCAATAACAACAGAGTCCGCTTGATCAATACCATTTAAAAGAGGTTTGTATTTGGGAGAAAAAATAGCGGCACCGCCGTGGGCCCCATCTACATGAAACCAAAGTTTTTTGCTTTTTGCAAAATCAGCGATTTCCTCTAAGTCATCAAACATTCCTGTAGCCGTACTTGGGGCGCTCCCTATAATTGCAAAGATATGGATACCTGAATCTTGAGCTTGTTTGTATTTTTCTTCTAAAAGTGACGTGTCCATCCTGAAATCTTTCGTAGCTGGAATTTTTATAATACCCTGCTCGCCAAGTCCCATTATCTTGGCCGCTCTGTCCACACAGTAATGTGCTTCTTCACTTACCAGGATGCCTAGTTGTTGTTTTGACCCTTGGTTCCAAATGTCAGTTTCAAGAGTCACTTTCCTTGCAGTAAGTAGTGCGGTTAGATTTGCTAAGGTACCCCCAGAGGTAAGGAAGCCACCAGAATTGATATCAAAACCTATTTTTTTACAGAGCACATCGGTTACTACGCGTTCTATAGCAGAGGGGGACATTCCCATTTCATAGACCGCCATTCCATTGTTCAACAAAGAACTTATCATACCTGTTAATGCGGCTATAGGAGCGGTTGGCGTAACTTGGTGTCCAATATAATGTGGATGGTGTATGTAGGTAGTCCGTTTGGTAATTTCCGAGAACAACTGGCCTTTATCTCCTTTTTCAAGGAAGCTTTCCCAAAAAGTCAATTCTTTCTCAGGTTCGTTCCAATGAATTGCATTATTAGATTTTTGGTGTAATTTATCTTCAAGATGGTCTGCGAGTTGGTTTATAAGTTCATGACCTTTCTTTCTGAAAATTTCGGTATCGTAAACGGTATGCAATAGGGATTTATCCATTTGCTAAAATTAGGTGCTTCTTGGAATATGAACAAATAAAAACCGCCCCTTTTGGGAGCGGTTTTTCTTCTGTATAAAAACAAAAGTACCTTGAGTTAGTCAAATGTATATCCGTTATCCGCAGCTACTTTGTCCGCAATTTGCGTACGTAATGCAATAACATTAGGGTTATTCGTGTATTTCGTAAAACGTTTTAAGCCCATAAGCATCATACGTTGCTCATCGCCCTCAGCAAAAGAAACGATTGCCTCTTTTCCTTTTTGGATTACGACTTCTGTTGCTCGATATAAATAAAGCTTGGACATCGCAATTTGTGTATCCTGTGCTTCTTCACCAAATCGTTTTGCATTCTTTTCAGTTCTTAAAATTGCTGATTCAGCTAAGTAAGCCTGAATCAAAATATCGGATGCAGCCATCATCAACTGTTGGTGCTCTTCCAATTTAGCTCCAAATTTTTGTACCGCACTACCTGCAACCATTAAGAATACTTTTTTCAACCTTTTAATCAAGTCTTTTTCCTCTGCAAAAAGTTCTGAGAAATCTGGTGCATCAAAAGAAGGTATCCCCATTAATTCCTCGCCTACAGCCGTTGCAGGGCCTAAAAGGTCTATATGGCCTTTCATTGCTTTTTTAACTAACATTCCAACCGCCAACATCCGGTTAATTTCATTTGTACCTTCGTATATTCTTGCTATTCTTGCATCTCTCCAAGCAGATTCCATTGGCGTATCGGCACTAAAGCCCATACCACCAAAGATTTGAACGCCTTCATCTGTAGTTTGCTGCACATGTTCAGAAACAGCAACTTTTAAGATGGAACATTCAATAGCGTATTCTTCAACTCCTTTCAATTCTGCTTCTTGGTGGGTGTTACCATCTGCTATACGCATGGCAATACGATCTTCTATATTTTTAGCTGCACGATATGAGGCCGACTCATCCACATAAACATTGGTTGTCATATCGGCAATCTTTGCCTTAATGGCACCAAAATTCATGATTGGAGTTTTAAACTGAATGCGCTCGTTAGCATATTTAGTTGCTTCATCAACAATTCGACGTTGCGCATCCAAACAAGCAGCGGCCAATTTAATACGACCTACATTTAGCGCATTCATGGCAATTTTAAAACCACTTCCACGTTCGGAAAGCATATTTTCTACTGGTACCTTTGTTTCACTAAAAAATACCTGACGCGTAGAGGAGGAGTGTATTCCTAATTTTTTTTCCTCATCACCTAACGAGATGCCATTACTCGGGTCGTTTTCTACAATAAATCCGGTAATATTCTTGTCGTCTTCAATTCTTGCAAAAACAATAAATAAACTACAAAAACCAGCGTTGGAAATCCACATTTTTTGACCACTGATGTTATAGTGTTTCCCATCATCTGACAACACTGCTTTAGTTTTGCCCGAATTTGCATCGGATCCTGCTCCAGGCTCGGTTAAGCAATAGGCTCCAAACCATTCGCCGGATGCCAATTTAGGTACGTATTTTTGTTTTTGTTCTTCTGTACCATATAGGGTAATTGGCATGGTGCCAATACCGGTATGTGCGCCAAAAGCAGTACTAAACGATCCTGTAGCTCCAGAGATATAATCACATACCAACATGGTAGATACGAAGCCCATACCCATACCGCCATAAGATTCTGGAACTGCAACACTTAGTAAACCTAGTTCACCTGCTTTACGCATGGTTTCTTCGGTATACGCATAATCTTTTTGTTCAAAACGTTCCCAATGTGCCCATAGTTCTCTATCCACGAATTCCTTCGTGCTCTCACGCATCATCTTTTGTTCTTCACTTAAATCTTCTAAGGTAAAAACGTCCTCACATTTGGTTTCCTTAACAAGGAACTGTCCGCCGCGTAGTATTTCTTTGTTTATTGTCTCTGTACTCATATTATATTGGTATTAAGTAAAACGTATTAAGTACAAAGCAATTGTTTGGATAGCTTGGTACTTAAGCTTTAGTGTTTAATTTAAAAATTCAAATATTCCAGCAGCACCCTGTCCTGTTCCAACACACATGGTTACCATTCCGTATTGGCCCTGCATATCTCTTTTACGCATCTCATCAAAAAGTTGAACCGATAATTTTGCACCAGTACATCCTAACGGGTGACCAAGGGCTATGGCTCCACCGTTAACATTCACGATATCTTGGTTTAGACCTAGTTCGCGAACAACTGCTAATGACTGAGAGGCAAAAGCTTCATTCAATTCAATCAAATTGATGTCATCTTGTTTTAAGCCAGCTTGTTTAAGTACTTTAGGTATTGCCGCAATTGGTCCAATCCCCATAATTCTTGGAGGAACACCAGCAGCAGCATAATTAACTAATCTAGCAATAGGCTCAAGATTAAGCTCTTTTACCATGTCTTCACTCATAATCAAAACAAAAGCAGCACCATCACTCATTTGAGATGAGTTACCAGCAGTTACGCTTCCGCCTGCAGCAAAAACAGGTCTTAGTTTGTTAAGTATCTGAGTAGAAGTTCCTTTTCTAGGGCCTTCATCTTTACTAACTGTATATTTTTTGGTAGCCTTTTTTCCATCAGCACCAATATAGGTTTGCTCCACTTCAATAGGCACTATTTGATCTTGAAAACGGTCTTCGGCCTGAGCACGTAAGGCTTTCATGTGAGAGTTATAGGCAAATTCATCTTGGTCTTCACGAGAGACCTTGTATTCATTAGCAACTGCCTCCGCCGTGTTTCCCATTCCCCAATAATAATCTTCATGGCCAGCTTTAACTAAATCATAGTTTAATTCTGTTTTATAGCCTGTCATTGGCACAGAGCTCATACTTTCTGCTCCACCAGCTATAATACAGTCGGCCATTCCAGATTGAATTTTAGCGGTAGCCATACCAATAGTTTCAATACCTGAAGAGCAAAAACGATTTACCGTTACTCCGGGAACATCTACAATATCTAATCCCATTAAGGAGATTAGACGTGCCATATTCAAACCTTGTGAACCTTCTGGCATTGCATTACCTACAATAACGTCATCAATTCGTTTTTTATCGAAATCAGGCAGTTCTTTCATCATATATTCGATGGTTTCTGCTGCTAATTCATCTGTACGTTTAAAACGGAAGACACCTTTGGGAGCTTTCCCTACTGCCGTTCTGTATGCTTTAACTATATATGCTGTTTTCATGTTTAATTATGCTTTTGGCTATCAGCTTGTGGCTTTTAGCATTTGTTCTAGATTTATTAATAGGCTAATAGCTCCTTTAATTTCTTAATGGTTTTCCAGTTTTCAACATATGCTGAATTCTTTCCAACGTTTTTCTTTCTGTACAAAGTGAAAGAAATGCTTCTCTTTCAATATCCAACAGGTATTGCTCAGAAACTAGCGTTGGTTCAGACAAATCACCACCTGCCATTACATAAGCTAATTTGTTAGCAATCTTCTTATCGTGCTCGCTAATGTAATGACTAGCTTCCATGGAGTCGGTTCCTACTAAGAACATTCCTAAGGCTTGCTTTCCAAGTACTTTCACATCATTTCTTGTAGCTGGTTGCGTGTAACCTGATTCCGCCATCAATTTTGCATGTGCCTTAGCGGTTGCTATTTGGCGGTCTTTATTAACTACAACAATATCTTTTCCTTTCTGTAAAATACCCATATCAAAAGCCTCATAGGCCGATGTAGATACTTTAGCCATACCAATCGTTAGGAAATACTCTTGTAAAATATTTAATTCTACATCGCCTTTTCTAAATGTATCCGAAGCTCTAAGTGCTAGTTCTTTAGAACCACCACCACCAGGGATTACACCTACTCCAAATTCTACAAGTCCCATATAGGTTTCTGCCGCAGCAACTACCTTGTCCGCATGAAGCGATATTTCACAACCCCCACCTAATGCCATTCCGTGCGGTGCAGCAATTGTTGGTATGGATGAATAGCGCATCCGCATCATGGTATCTTGGAACATTTTTATCGCCATGTTCAGTTCATCGTATTCTTGCTCAACGGCCATCATGAATATCATACCAATATTGGCACCTACAGAGAAGTTAGCGGCTTGGTTACCAACAACCAATCCTTGGAAATCTTTTTCGGCTAAATCAATCGCTTTATTCAAACCTGCTAAAACATCACCACCAATGGTGTTCATTTTAGATTGAAATTCTACGTTTATAATGCCATCACCTATATCTTCAACAACAACACCTGCGTTTTTAAATACTTCGTTAGATTTTCTTATGTTATCCAAAATAATAAACGCATCCTGACCAGGTATTTTCACCATTTCTTTGGATGGAATATCATAGAAATAGGTAGCACCATCCTTAATCGTGTAGAATGCTGTTACTCCTGCCGTTTTCATTTCTGAGACCCATTTGGCAGCTTCTTGATTTTCTGATCCTATGAATTCCAAGCCTTTATCAAGACCTATGGCATCCCATATTTGAAAAGGCCCGTGTTCCCAACCAAAACCGGCTTTCATGGCATCATCAATCTTATATAATTCGTCTGTTATTTCAGGAATTCGGTGAGATACATAGGCGAACAGTTGTCCGAAACTCTTTCTGTAAAATTCACCAGCCTTATCTTTTCCACTTGCTAAAACCGAGAATCTGTCGACTACATTGTCAATGGTCTTGGTCAATTCTAGCGTGGAAAACTTGGCACTTTTCTTGGATCGGTAGTCCATAGTATCCAAATCCAAAGTCAGAATTTCGGTTTTACCGTTAGCGTCTTTCGATTTTTTATAAAATCCTTGACCTGTTTTACTACCCAACCATTTGTTTTCCATCATTGTGGAAATAAAATCGGGGAGTGCGAATAATCCGTGACGCTCATCGACTTTGCAGTTATCCGAAATACCAGTTGCTACATGCACGAGTGTATCCAAACCAACGACGTCAACCGTTCTAAAGGTGGCCGATTTAGGTCTGCCGATTACCGGTCCGGTTAGTTTATCCACTTCTTCCACAGTCATTCCCATTTCTTTTACGGCATGGAAAAGACTTTGTATACTGAAAATACCGATACGATTACCTATAAAAGCAGGTGTGTCCTTGGCAATTACTGATGTTTTTCCTAAAAACTGTTCTCCGTATCCATTCAAGAAATCCAAAACTTCAGGAGATGTTTTTGGTCCAGGGATTATTTCAAATAGTTTTAAATATCTAGCCGGGTTAAAAAAGTGTGTCCCACAGAAGTGCTTCTGGAAATCATCACTTCTTCCTTCGCTCATGAACTTAATTGGAATACCAGAGGTGTTGGAGGTAATTAAGGTCCCTGGCGTACGGTATTTTTCAAGGTTTTCGAAAACCATTTTTTTGATATCCAAACGCTCAACGACAACCTCAATAATCCAGTCTACCTCGCTAACCTTTGCAATATCATCTTCCAAATTCCCTGTAGTAATTCTACTGGCAAACTTTTGGTGGTAAATAGGAGAAGGTTTTGATTTTAAGGCAGCGATTAAGGAGTCATTAACCATTCGGTTTCTGACTACCTTGTCCTCTAAAGTAAGTCCTTTAGCCTTTTCCTTATCGTTTAATTCTCTGGGTACGATGTCCAATAATAAAACTTCTACCCCTATGTTGGCAAAGTGACAAGCGATACCGCTTCCCATGATTCCAGAGCCAATTACTGCTACTTTTTTAATATGCTTGTTCATGTACTTTACCCTAATATTAATGATTAGTTGTATCCTTTATATAAATCTTTTTATCTGCAATGAGCTTGTTTATGGTTTCGGCGACTTCAAAAAAATGATTTAGTTTTTCTTCGTCCACTTGTTGCTTTACTACCTCGTTAAACCGCATGACTACATCTTTAGAATCTTTTCTTTTTTCCAGTCCAAAATCAGTCAAATGAATGAGTACACCACGCCCGTCGGCAGGATTAGGTTTGCGCTCTATCAGCCCTTTCTCCTCCATACTTTTTAATATTCTGGAGAGACTTGTGGCCTCCATTCCCATTTTTGGCCCTAAGGCTGTAGAAGGTGTACCTGTCTTAGGATCAATACTTAACATTGTAAACCCTATAGCCATGGTGGTTTCAAAGTTTTTAGCCTCTTCATTATACATTCTGGCCACTGCTTGCCAAGTTGCACGAAGTGCGTAATCGATGGTGGTTTCCTTCATAGGATTATAAGTTCGCCATCAAATATAGCAAAAATTTATTATGCATGCATAATAAATTAGTTGAAATGTAAGTGAAAACGTGTAGGGTGAGTGTGTTAGGAATTGGTGCTTTTTCTTTTTTTAAGTTCTTTTTGAATACTAGATACAAGCAGAAGTGGAATAAACAAGATTGGAAGTAATAGACTGGTTGCTAAAGCTTGCATCCATGTGTTTTCATTTTGTTCGGAAATCCGAAAGAGTGATAGTGCAATTATGACCACCATTAAAGCCAAAATTACAATTGCCACAGCCATACATATCGTATTCCATTTTTTGAGATGTACAACTGATTTGGTTTGTAAATACTTCATTTTAAAATGGTTGCATATGTTTTTTAACTAAACAACATCACATAGTATATTACCAATGTCTCAGCAAGGCACATGACTTTTCTAGTTACTATGATCCAATTATATTGAGTACTGCAGTCAAGAATTAATATCCTTTACCATGCCCATAAATATCATTGTATAAGGCTATATATTTTTCTTTTACAATTTTGCGACGCAATTTCATGGTAGGCGTAAGGTGACCGTCATCAATGGTCCACACATCCGGTGTTAGTTTAAACTGCTTTACTTTTTCCCATTTGGCAAAATCTTCATTGGCTGCATCTACTTCTTCCTGAAAACAGGCCAATACTTTTGCATTAAGTACGATATCTGAATTTTCACTTATGGTAATGTTATGACCTTCTGCCCACTCATATAAAAACTCAAAATTCGGTTGTATCAAAGCTGCTGGCATTTTCTCACCTTCGCCTATTATCATAATCTGTTCTATGAATCTAGATTGCTTAAAGCGATTTTCTAATAGTTGAGGAGCCACATATTTGCCACCCGATGTTTTGAACATCTCTTTTTTACGATCCGTAATCTTTAAGAATCCGTCAGAGTCTACGATTCCTATGTCGCCTGTATGAAAATAACCGTCTTTTAATACTTCCGCCGTTTTTACGGGGTCTTTGTAATAGCCAAGCATTACATTGGGGCCTTTGCAGAGAATTTCTCCATCACTGGCAATTTTTACGTCTACATCATTTATTACCCTGCCAACGCATCCAATGCGCCATCCGCCACCATCAACTTGATTTACGGAGATAACCGGAGAGGTTTCAGTTAATCCATATCCTTCCATAACTGGGATATCGGCAGCACCAAAAATACGTCCCAATCTAGGCTGCAGGGCTGCACTACCGCAAACCATGGTGTCCAAATTTCCACCTAGTCCTTCTTTCCACTTGCTAAAAATTAATTTACGCGCCAGACCCAACTTCTTTTCATACCACCATCCGTTCTGCCCGTAGGGTTCAAATTTTAGACCAAGTTCCACTGCCCAGAAAAAGATGCTTTTTTTGATGCCGGTTAGGGCATATCCTTTTGCAATGATGGAGTCGTATACCTTTTCCAATAGTCTTGGTACGACAGTCATTACATTGGGCTTCACTTCTTTTAAATTATCGGTTATTTTATCCAATCCCTCCGCAAAATAAATATTGATGCCGCAATATTGGTATAGATAAAGAATCATGCGTTCAAAGATATGGCAAACAGGGAGGAAGCTTAATGCGCTTGCTCCGGGTTCAAAAGGGACACGTTCTTTACTTGCGATTACGTTTGACACAATATTATCGTGAGAAAGCATTACGCCCTTTGGTCGTCCGGTTGTTCCTGAGGTATAAATTAAGGTAGCTAAATCTTCAGGTTTCACAGCTGCTTTTCTAGCTTCTACTTCGTTTTGATTACTTTCATCTGCTCCTTTGGCCAACACGGTGGTCCAGCTCTTGCATTTGTTTAACTCATCAAAAGAGAACACTTCTTTTATATTTTTCAGTTTTGGACTTATCGATAGTACTTTCTCTAGCACCTCTGAACAGGAAACAAAGCAATAAGTAGCTTCGGAATGGTTCAAAACATATTCATAATCATCCTCTGATATGGTTGGATATATAGGTACGTTTTGCGCACCTGTTTGTAAAATACCTATATCACAAATGTTCCATTCCGTTCTGTTGGTCATGGAGATAATGGCAATTTTATCGTTTGGTTTAACCCCTAAGCGTAAAAGTCCACGACTTAGTGCATTCGCTTTGTCTAAATATTCCCGCGTAGAAGTGGCTATCCATTCACCATCTTTCTTGCTCACCAGAGCTTTGTCCAAGTTGTATTTCTCCAACTGATAATACGGAAAATCGAAAAGGCGGGTAACTTTTTGCATATTGAGTTTGTTTTAGGTCCTTGCAAAATAAGGAAAGAACAGCAATATTTAAAACGAGATTCATAATTAAATGTGTAATATTTTCTAAAAATCCTAATGCTAGGCATAAATCTCGTTAATGGATGTTTATAGTAATAAGTTAATAATTACGATTAATTTAATTTTAAAAGGCTATTGTCATTGATGTGAATAGCTATGTTGTACAGCTAAGAAGGGATAGTATCTTTTAATTTTTCTGTAATTTTATATTTAAAGTTTAAAATCTATACAAATGAAAAAAGTTATGTTTCTGTGTTTGGGGCTAATAGCCTTAATTTCCTGTGGTGAGCAGAAATCTAAGAATGAAAAAGCATTTAAAATTCCAGTATATGCCTGGACAGGTGGTCCCGGGGATGCCAGTGACAAAGAATTGTCTGAACAGTTTGCAGATTATAAAGAAAAGGGCATAGACGGTCTTTTATATAATGGAGGACACGACCCAGAGACGTACAAAAGAGTAGGGGCTTTGGTCAAAAAGGTAGGTATGGAGTTTCATGCTTGGATTCCCACCATGGTGCAAGGAAAGAACCCGAAAATTTCTGAGGACCTATACGCCCATAACCGTAACGGAGAATCGGCGTTGGAAAAACCTGCCTACGTTCCGTATTATACTTTTCTGTGTCCCAGTAAGGAAGGAACCTACGATTTTCTGTCTAATTTATACGGTTCGGTTGCTGCGGTTCCGGAAATAGACGGCATACATTTGGATTATATTCGATTTCCTGATGTGATTTTGGCCGAAGGCTTATGGGATAAGTATGGACTTGTTATGGACAAGGAATACCCAGAATACGATTACTGCTATTGTGAAAGGTGTACAGGCGATTTTATGGAAAAGACCGGTATTGATATAAAAACGGCCGAGGATGCATCACAGGTTAAGGAGTGGAAGCAGTTTCGTTATGACCTAATTACCAATCTAGTAGGACGCTTGGCTAAAGTGGTACACGAAAAGGATAAAACCATCAATGCCGCTGTATTTCCTGGGCCAACCATCGCGAAAGCTAAAGTGCGACAAGAATGGAATAAATGGGATTTAGATGCCGTTTATCCTATGAATTACAATGACTTTTATCTTAAGGGCCCAGAATGGGTAGGTGAAGTAGTTAAGGAGGAAGTAGCATCAGTAAATGGAATGAAGCCAATTTATAGCGGATTATTTATTTGTCCTAATCCTGAAAATAAATCGAATGAAAACGACCCCGAAAATCATGGCCTGTTACCGTCGGAGATAGGAACAGCAATAAAAACTTCTATGGAGAATGGTGCAACGGGTATTTGCTTATTTACGCCAGAGCGTATGAAGCCAGAGCACTGGGTAGCATTTGAGAAAGCCATTTATACTGAGTATACAGTTAAATAAGTTTTATATTCTAAACCCTTTGTGCATTAGGAATAAAAGTTAGTACAATGTCAGTTCGGGTGCTTGATTTTACAATTATTTCATTGTAAAATGAAGTGTACTTCGGCTAAGCTCAGTAGAACTATCGTGAATCTATTAGAACACGAAATATTCTCGATATTCCCGAATCATTGGGATTCTCTTCTAATAACGTCTCGAAAATAAATCGAAGTGATTTTTCTTACTTTATCTACAATCAAAATATACAACGGGAAACAATATATTTTTCTGATAAGATAGAGGTACTTACAAAACAAGTATAATTATCAAGGGTACTCGGTATCGTTTATGATTTCGAAATACGCTTTGGAAGTAATTATTTGTCCAGTAGGCGTAATACCTTCTATAGCGGCTTGATAGTCTCCTGCAACATCACCAGAATAAAAGGAAATACGAGCTTTTCCTTCTTCGTTTAATTGGATGTAAGGTTGCCAAAGCAATGTAGTTCTGTAATCTGGCGCCTTAGTTTTGGGTTGGTTTTTAGCATATTTAGGCTCGTAAAAATTTCGTGCATAATCATAGCCAGCGTCTTTAAAATTAATGGAACCAACATCTTGTTTATTACCAGTATAAGATTCGGTACCGTTTTTAGTAAATATGGCAATGACGCCGTTGGCTGCTCTGGAACCATAAATGGCAGCTCTTGGACCTTTTAGAATATCTATAAAGTCTATTTCTGAAGTCAAAAGGAGGTTTGCACTGGCAAATGGGATACCATCAACAAGTATTAATGCGCTATTATTACCCGTTAAAGAACTTGCTCCACGCAGAAAGATGCCGTTATTTCTAACTGATAATCCTGGTACTCGTCCTTGTAATGTAAGTAAGGGTTCGTCCATTGGAACATCTAAGTCGTTAAAATCCACAGTCTGGGAAGGTTCCCTATAAGGCATTCCTCTTCTTTTTAACTCAAATCTATCCAAAGCTTTAGGTTGCTTTTTAGCCGCTACAAAAGCCTCATCTAGTTCAATCGTATTTGCGATTCTTAATAATGCGACAGAATTTTGATGTGCCTCTTCTTTTGCCTGACTATATAGGTCAACACTTTTTCTTTTTTCTTCTGAAATGGAAACAAAGGGAGAAGCAATGGAGTCTAGTAGTATTTTATAGTTACTGGTTTCTTTTCTTTTCTTCTTTACATAGTTTACATTGGCACTTATCAAAACACTAGTTGTATCTGTAAAGGCTAATGCAGGAAAAGTAAATCTACCTTGGTCATCTGTTTTTACTTCATCAAGAATCATTTGCTCTGCATTATCATAAGTCAGCTTAACAGTTCCTAGCAATGATTCATTTTCATTAAAAGAGCTGACTACTTTCCCAGAAATAGACAATCCCTTTTCAGGTAAAAAATAATCATTAGTCTTGGCTATTTCATCATCCAGAACATATTGGCGCCACCCTTGTGTTCGCATCAACATATCTAAATGGGTCTGTCTATTTGGGTTGTTAGCATAAAAATAATAGCCAGGCTGTTCTATTTCACCGCTAAGAACTGAGCTTAGTAAGAGGTGTGTTTTAATATCTGTGCTGTTTACTTTAGAGGGGTTTACAGCTGTATTACTTACAGAGAGCGATAGGTCTGCTGTTGTATCCATAGCATTCGCATCCATATGAACTTCTATTTCAACTAGTTTACGCTGTCCATACGAAGTTTCGTTTGTTGTGATTCTTGTTTGTGGACTACTATCTGCGTTTTGATTAAATAAAAGTCGTTCCGCAATAGGTTTTTTATCCTGGTCTAATAAGGTTAATTCTAAGATACCTTCTTCCAAAATATCTTTTGCTATCTTAATGATAGTGCTATGTTCTTGTTTATTAGCATTTACAATTAGGTTAAATACACCACCTTTGTTTTGCTTCCCTATAAGTTTATAGTCTTTAATTTTTAAATCTGAGCTTCCTCGTAACTCTACTTTATAATACAATGGCTGATTTGAAACCGTCATAAGAACACCACTATCTAGTGCACTAGGTAGCTTAAAACGTTTTTCTAGACCAGAATATGTAACAAGGGTACTGTAGCTTCTATTTGCTTTTGGGATAAAATGGAATAGTCCCATGCCTAAATGTGCTGAGGTAAATTCTTTTATAATAGTACCCGTGTCATCTATTAATTTTCCAGAAACCGGAATACTGTTTCCATCACTATCTAAAGCCTTAAAACCAACAGGGTTCAAAAATTCGTTGATAAGGTATCCTCCTTCAGGAAAAAACTGAGTATCAAAAGTTAGGGTATCTGCAGACAGTTGCTGAGTACTCGTTTCTAATACTACAGTATCGTTAGCATTTACAAGAATAGTTTTTTTATAAAAGCTAGTATATCCAAAATTACGCATATAGTTTGTGTATGCTCTTATGGTATAGGTACCACTTGATAATTTAGAGGATAATTTAAAATCTCCCGCAGCAGAACCGTCAGCTGTTTTAACTATTTTTTTGGTTAGTATCGTTTTTTGGGAGTCTATTAATTCAACATAAAGAATCTCACTTAAAATGGAGGGTTCATGCGTATTTGCATCTAGCAAATAGGCTTTAAACCAAATATCTTCTCCAGCAGTATAATAGCTCTTATCTAAATGAAGGTATATTTTTTCAACCGGGAGTTCTTCACTATTAGATTGTTGTATTTCTTGACCACTAGCATATGATATTTGAAAGGCTATCAAAAGTAATAGGAAGACTTTTATATTCTGTTTTATGTTGCTCATATTATATCATTTTAGCTATTCTATTATAAGATGCATACGGCTATGGATTGGAGTACCGTCTGACGTAATGCCTTCCAAAATCACCTTGTAATCTCCTGAAATATCCCCTGTGTTGAAAGATATGCTCGCCTTACCATTAGTGTTCATTTGAATATAGGGTTGCCAATGCAATGTTGTTCTACTGTCTACAGATTTTTTTTCTGGTGTGCCACTTCCATATTTGGGCTCGTAAAACGTTCTAGCAAAAGAATAACCTGGATGTTCAAAATTTAATGAACCTCCACGTTTTTTATCCTTTCTAGAAGACTCAGCACCATTTTTACTATACACTGCAATAACGCCATTGGCTCCTCTAGAGCCGTAGATAGCAGCTCTAGGCCCTTTTAGTACATCAATAAAATCTACATTAGAGGGTAACATTTGTTCCAAAATAGCGCTTCCCACTGGCGCCCCATCTAATAGAATCAAGGCAGAACCGGATCCTTCTGCATTCCCTACACCTAGACTAGAAGCCGCTCTTAAATAAACCAACCCCTCGCCACTGGCAGCTCTTCTAACGGTAAGTCCAGGTACTCTTCCCCTTAAAGCGTCTAAAAGATTTGTAAACCCCATCTCTGTAAAGCCCTCAAAATCGACAGTTTGCGAAGGTGTTTTATAGGGAACTACCTTTCTTTTAATTGCATACTTATCTAGCTTCTTCTCCTTTTTAACGGCTATTATAGCTTCATCTAGTTCTATGGTTTTATCGTTGTACAAAAATGAAAGGGTAGTTTGTTGCGCTTTTTCATACCCAGTTGTGAATTTTTCTATCGTTTTGGATGGGCTACTGTTTACACTAATTGCAAGAGGACCTGCTACATTCTGAGCGCCAAGTATTGGAGGCGAGGGTATTGAATCGAATATGATTTTATAGTTAAGAATTGGGTTTCTTTTCTTATTTGAATAGTATACGTTGGCACTTAGTAAGACGGTAGTAGTATCAACAAAATTTAAATTATTAAAACTAAAAGCACCATCCTCAGTTGTTTTTGCTCTGTCCTGTATCATTTCCGTGATGCTATTAGCTGTTAACGAAACGCTGCCTGTAAGGGGTTCAGTAGTATTTATAGCATCGACTACTTTTCCCGAAAGTGTAATTCCTTTTTCTGGAAGGAAGTAGTTGGATGATTGCACCAATTCATCTTCCAACGCATATTGCCGCCAACCTTGTGTCCGCATTAAAATATCTAAATGTTGCTTTCTGGCTGGTTCATTTTCATTGAAATAATACCCAGGATATTCTATTTCACCTCGCACCACAGAATTAAGGAGTACATACGTTTTGATAGTAGTAGCCTGATTTTCGGCTGCATTTACCGCCACATTGGATACGGACAAAGACATATCTGCGGTAACAGAATTAAGATCCAATGATTCCAAGGCAATTTCCATCAAGACTTGCTCGCGCTTATCATAGGTATTTTTGGAACTTATAATCTTCGCTTGTACGGATGCATCTGCGTTTTCATGAAATAGGAGTCGCTCCGAAATGGGTTTGTTTTCTTGGTCCATCAAGGTTAGTTCCAGTATTCCTTCATCCAAATTGTCTTTAACCAACTTTACCATAGTTGTATTTTCTTGTTGGTTTGCATTTACTGCCAGATTAAACCGCACCAAATCTTTTTGTTTGCCTATAAGTATGTAATCCTTAATTTTTATATCTGACGTACCTCTTAATTCTATTTTGTAATACTCCGCCATATTAGTTATGGTCATAAGGACGCCATTAGTAAGGGCTTCAGGGATTTCAAAACGCTCTTCTTTTCCGTTAAAGAAGACAAGGGCACTATACGTTCTATCTAATTTTGGTATAAAGTGAAACAACCCCATACCCAAGTGGGTTGATTTGAAATCGGTAACTACGTTTCCTAAATCATCCATCAATTTGCCCGCAATACTAGTGCTATTTCCATGAGAATCCTGAGCCTTAAAAGCGATGGGATTTAAAAATCCATTAAATAAATAGCCACCCTCAGGAAAAAATTGAATAGCTAAGGAGGTATGATTTTTTATTTCTAATGTATCGTTTGAAACTGCTGAAGAATTGGCCGTGTTGACTAATATCTCTTTGGTGTAGAAATTAGATATTCCAAAATTACGCATGTAGTTGGTGTATGCTCTAACGGTGTATGTACCGCTTTTAGACTCTGGAGAGAGTTTAAAATCTCCCGCAGTAGACCCTGCCCTTATTTTAAGGGTTTTTTTGGATATAATTTTATCGTCTGGTCCAACGAGCTCCACATAAACAAGTTCGCTCAGGGTATTAGGCGTATGGGTTCTACCATCCATTACATAGGCCTTGAACCAAATATCTTCGCCGGCAGTATAAAAACTTCTATCTAAATGAAGGTATACCTTTTCAATCGCTAACTCTTTTGTTTGTGGCACTTCAATTTCTTGACTAACAGAAGATAAGTATGTGAGTAAGAAAAAAATAAACATTCCTTTATGAACTAAACCATTTAGATGGTATCTCTGTGTAGCATTTTGTGTTGGGTCTATCATATCCTATTAAAAATAAGGAAGAAAGGAATAGAAAAATGGCACAAAAGTTAAGCTTAACAAAAATTTAATAGTCTCTCCAAAATAGAGAATTAATGGCAGTTTGTATTCTTATGTTTACTAAGAAATACGTGCTTTTATAAATTTGAATTGACCGTTATGGTTGGACTCATGCTCACAAACATGGAACCACTTACAGTAATTATTGGTAGGACCCCATGGGAAATTTTTATCAACAGTAAGAAGCCAGTCATCATCTCGCTTCGCAAACTCGGTTAAGGTATTTTCTCTAATTGTAGAAAGTTCGTTAAGGTAAAAATCATATGAATTGCCTTTAATTTCAGCTCTTGCCTTATCGCCTAACCCAGAGGCTACGTTCCACTTTTTGCTATCTGCTTTAGACCAATCTCCCCACTGTTTATTTTCAAACGTATGAATTTGATAAAAACGTTCTGTAGCTGCTAAATGCATGAGCATTGCGCCAATACTATTTGCGTCATCATCAACCAGATAGTCTAAGTCCGCTATGCTCATGTCTTTTACAGGGGATAAAATCACCATTCGCATCCAATTCATCATAGAGACTAAAGTTCCTATTTGTGGTGTATACCCTTCTTTAGGCCCAACAATATTCACATCACTTTCTTGAGTAAGGCTAGGTAGCGGCTGTACGTGTGGAGCTGCCATAAGCCCTGTGCTACCAAGTGTTCCTAAGGTGAGAAGTGAAGATTTCTTAATAAAACTTCGACGATTAACTGAATTTGATTGATTTTCCATGAAATAGTAGATTTTCATGGAAAGTACTACAAATAGCATTAGCTAAGACCTAATGATATCTTAAAACGTGGGATACCAAACGATTATGGATGTGTGTGATGTTAGCAGATAAGTACTGCGATATATTTGAGCTGATAATTAATTACGTTAGTTTAATACTTATGATGCGTCGTGCTTCAAAACCCATTCTTTAGCATTCACAAAAGCTTTCAGCCAAGGCGAAACTTCATCGTTTCTATCCGTAGGGTAGTACGCCCAGTTCCAAGGGAAGGTAGAACGCTCTATATGCGGCATAGTAACTAAATGTCTTCCTGTCTTATCACATAGCATTGCTGTGTTAAAATCACTCCCATTAGGGTTTGCAGGATAGGTCTCATAACCATACTTTGCTACAATATCATATTTGTTTTCAGGGTGTGGAAGGCTAAACTTCCCTTCGCCATGGGAAATCCATACGCCTAAGGTCGCTCCGGCCAAGCTAGAAAGCATGACGGAATTATTCTCTTGAATTTGGACCGATGTAAAATTACTCTCGTGTTTATGAGAATCATTGTAGCTCATCTTTCCATGCGTTTCATGCTCCGGATTAATAAGGTCTAGTTCCATAAATAATTGACAACCGTTACAAATACCTACGGATAAGGTGTCTGGTCTGGCAAAGAAATCATTGATGACCTTATTTGCTTTTTCATTGTATTTAATAGCTCCTGCCCATCCTTTGGCACTTCCCAGCACATCTGAATTTGAAAAGCCTCCTACGGCACCTAAGAACTGAATATCGGCTAAGGTTTCACGACCAGATATTATATCAGTCATGTGCACGTCTTTTACATCAAAACCGGCCAAGTACATCGCGTTTGCCATTTCACGTTCCGAGTTGCTTCCTTTTTCACGCAGGATAGCTGCTTTTGGCTTCGCTACGCCGTTCGAATTACTAGTTGGTAATTGACCATTAAAATCAGTCGGAAAGAAATATTTTAAAGGCTGCTCTTTGTAATTCTCAAAGCGGTCTTTTGCAAGTCCGTTTGCGGTTTGTTTGTTATCTAGTAAGGCGGAAGTTTTAAACCATGTATCCCGAAGCGATGCTACGTTTAGACCCATTTCCATGCCACCATTCTTAATACGAAGTGTTGATTCTGAGCTTACACTTCCAATTTTTTTGATATCGATTTTTGCGTCTCTTAGTAGTTGTTCGATTACATTATCTTTCAATTGAAAAACAATACCGGCATTTTCTGAAAACAGAAGTTTGATGGTATCTGATTCGCCTAAACTTGATAAATCCAAATCAGCGCCTAAATCCGTATCTGCAAAACATAATTCTAAAAGGGTGGTAATCAAACCTCCTGAGGCAACATCATGACCTGCAAGTACTTGCCCTTCTTTTATTAACCTTTGCATCAAGTCGAAAACCGACTTAAAATAGGCGTCATTTTTAATAGTTGGGGCTTCGTTTCCAATCGCATTTCGCACTTGTGCAAAAGAGGAACCGCCTAGCTTATAGGCATCTCTTGACAGGTTGATATAGTAAATATCGCCTCCAGATTTTTGTAATACAGGCTCTACCACTTTCGTGATATCGTTACAGTTTCCGGCAGCAGAAATAACTACAGTACCTGGTGCGATAACATCCCCATCTGTATATTTTTGTTTCATGGAAAGTGAATCCTTTCCGGTAGGTACGTTGATGCCTAGTGCGATAGAAAAATCCGATATCGCCTGCACGGCTTCGTATAGTCGCGCATCTTCGCCTTCGTTCTTACACGGCCACATCCAGTTAGCGGATAAAGAGACCGATTTTAATCCTTCTTTCATGGGTGCCCAGATGATATTGGTCAAGGCTTCGGCAATACTATTTTTACTACCAGCAGCTGGGTCAATAAGTCCAGAAATAGGGGAGTGGCCAATACTGGTAGCAATCCCTTCCTTTCCTTTGAAATCTAGCGCCATAACGCCCACATTGTTTAAGGGCAATTGTAAAGGCCCCGTACATTGTTGCTTTGCAACTTTACCACCCACACATCTATCTACTTTATTGGTGAGCCAATCCTTGCAGCCGACGGCCTCTAGTTGCAGTACTTGTTCCAGATAGTCATGGAAAAATTTCAATTCGTATTCCGGTGCCTTATACTTTCTTTTTATGGTCGTGTCTGTCAATATGGTTTTCGGAGAGCTTCCAAAAATATCCGTAAGGTGGACATCCATAGGCTTTTCTCCTGTAGTAGCCGATTCAAAGGTAAAACGGTCATCACCGGTTACTTCACCTACTTCGTACATTGGGGAGCGCTCACGGTCTGCAATACGCTTTAGTAGCGCTACATCTTCTTTGCCAATCACCAAGCCCATACGTTCTTGGGATTCGTTTCCAATAATCTCTTTGGCCGATAGGGTTGGGTCGCCTACCGGCAGTTTATCCAAGTCTATTTTACCGCCTGTTTCTTCAACGAGTTCTGAGAGGCAGTTGAGGTGTCCGCCTGCCCCATGATCGTGAATGGAGACAATAGTATTGGTCTCGCTCTCTACCATACCACGTATCGCATTTGCAGCACGTTTTTGCATTTCGGGGTTGGAACGTTGAATAGCGTTCAGTTCGATAGACGAGCTAAATTCGCCCGTATCTGAACTGGATACTGCTGCACCGCCCATACCAATACGGTAGTTGTCCCCACCAAGAATCACAATTTTATCTCCTGTTTCTGGTGTGTCTTTTAAAGCTTGTTCTGATTTTCCGTAGCCAATACCACCTGCTTGCATGATTACTTTATCATAACCAAGTCTTCTTGTAGTTCCTTTGTCGTCTGGGCTACCATCAGTAGCTTCATCATGCTCAAACGTTAATACAGAACCCGTAATTAAAGGCTGACCAAATTTATTACCAAAATCGGATGCGCCGTTGGATGCCTTTATTAAAATATCCATGGGTGTTTGGTAAAGCCATGGTCGTTCTGCCATGCCTTTTTCCCAAGGTCTGTCTTTTTCTAATCTGGAAAGTGCGGTCATATACACCGCTGTTCCTGCAGAAGGTAATGAGCCCTTACCACCTGCCAAACGATCACGTATTTCGCCACCAGCACCAGTTGCCGCACCATTAAAAGGTTCTACTGTAGTTGGGAAGTTGTGTGTTTCCGCTTTGATGGAAATAACCGAATTAAACTCGGTTTCTTGATAAAAATCAGGTTTATCCGCTGTTTTTGGAGCGAACTGCACCACTTTAGGCCCTTTTACAAAAGCAACATTGTCTTTGTAAGCCGATACAATATCGTTATGGTTTTCTAAAGAGGTCTTTTTTATGAGTTTAAATAAGGAAGATGGCATTTCTTTCCCATCAATGATAAAGGTGCCGTTGAATATTTTATGTCTGCAGTGCTCTGAGTTTACTTGACTAAAACCGAATACCTCCGAATCGGTTAGTTGTCTACCCATTTTTTTGGATAGTCCGTTCAGGTAGTCCACCTCCTCATCACTCAATGCTAAACCCTCTTGTTGGTTGTAAGCAGCAATATCATCAATATCCAGAATTGCTTCTGGTTGGATAGCTACTTTGAAAATATCTTGGTGAAGTTGCTCATACTTCTGAAAAAGCATGGGGTCAAAGTCAGTATCTTCTGCTGAGGTTGATTTAAACTCCTCAATCCGGATAATTCCCGAAATCCCCATGTTTTGGGTAATCTCCGTAGCATTCGTACTCCAAGGCGTAACCATAGCAGCACGTGGGCCGATAAAAAAAGCGTCTACTGACGCCGCAGCTATTTTAGGGTTGTTGCCAAACAACCAGCTTAGCTTTTCTATGTCTGTTGGGTTGATTTCTTGAGCAGTTTGGACGGCAAAAACTTTGGTTGCGATATCCCCGAAGAAATGAATCATAAATGCTTAGGTATTGAGCGAGTTAGGAAAGTGCAAATTTACGATTTAATGTGTGATTTTTTTGCTGTACGAAGAACAGTTTTCAACCACCAATGTTGATAGTGTACTTTAATAAAAAGGAGATTAGGAAGCGATAAGTGCTGCGTAGTAAACTTCTTCTGAAACACCTTCCACATTCCCTTGGTATTCTTTTCCGCGGAGTCGGGCTACAGGGTAGGCGGCGAGTTCCCCATCTGGCAATGGCGCAATTAGGTTTTGAATCCCTTTTTTATCCATATCATCTGCAATAGGTTGTAGCCATTTATCTCCCAAACTTTTTGGTAGAATAAATGGCATCCGTGGTGCTTTTAGCTTAGGATTGTTGTGAATGTGTTGCATAAGGCTGTTTGCGGCGGTGGTCACAATAGAAAAGGTGCGTAAGAGCCCTTTCGTCTCCGGGTTTTGCCATTCGCTCCAAAGTCCGGCTATGGCCAAAGGAAGCTTTCGATTGTGATGCACAAAATAGGGGTATGTTTTCCCTGCTTGATGGTGATGCTCATAGAACCCGTCTACATAGATAATGCACCTGTGGTGTAGGGCAGCATCTCTAAAAGCAGGTTTCTCAAAAATGGTCTCTCCTCTGGCATTGAGGGTTCCGTTCCATAGTTTGTTTTGCTGCTCGGTGTCTTTTGTCCAATGTGGCACAAGGCCCCAGGTAGCGACTTCTGGGAAATAAGGCGAACGGTCTGTGTAGATTAATAGTTCTGGATGGGTGAAACCGGACGCATGATGCAGGGGCAAATTGGTTAGGGGTACTAGGCGTTCCCGGATATCTTCAATGGCCTTTAGGTCTTGATCTTTCTCTGCTCTTTTGAGTTGTGTTTCTAAACTGGTTTTGATGTCGTAGCACATGGGTTTTGCCTGTTGTAGCTAATGCTAATTAATAAAGTGAGAAGATATGGAACGTTTAGGTTTTAGTTAATTATAAGGATTTGTAGGATTATATATTTGTAAAGGCGGATAGTGTATAAAGTAAAAGGGGCAGATTTTATACCAAGTTTTAGTTAACGGTTCGGCTCGTATGTTTGGTTCTTAGTTTGAAGATAAGATTTTTAGACCAATAAAATAATATATAAAGAAGAGTGATTTAGAGGTTGTGTTGTGTTTTGGTTATTTTTTAAGTCTATCAATTCAGTGCCTCGATTGTTTTATCAATACCCCTATCTAAGCCTTCTAACCAACCTATATCTAAATAGATACTTATCAAAATGGCATGTAGCTGTGAATAAGTCTCTCCTTTTTTTAAAAAAGATAGAAAGTCTTTATCAGATAAATTATAATCTGGATGCTTTTCAAAAACTATATGTGGATTAAACTGTCTGTAAATTTCCTGAACTAAAGAGAAATATATAAACAATTCTCTATTCTCTTTATTAAAAACAGTGTTCAATTCTCTAGCGTTTTTAAAACCATCCAATGTTGTTTCATAATCGGCCAATACAGTAACTTCCTCAGAACTTAATAGTTTAAATTGACCAGAAGCTTTTGCAGAATTAAGTCTCGATTTATTAATATTAATTGCTATAGTAGGAAGCATTTCAATAGCTAGCTTTCTCAATGTATCTATTGGAATCTCAGTATTCTCACCTGCGGATACATTTAAAATCGTTATAATTTTTTCGTGACATTGTTCTACATACCTTTTAAACGTTTTTTTATTTTCAACTAACTCTTCTTTAAGAGTTAGTTTTAAGGTCGAACTTTCTTGTGATTCAATTCTTTGTTGATTTTGGTTATTTAGCCACAATGCAATTAAAATACCAACAATTACCAATATTATTTCTCCGAAAGCGTATTTGAGATACTTCCCAGTTTTTCCTTCTGAAAGTAAATTTTGTCTAATTTTTCTAAAGAATTTTATCATTGGTTATTGGTTGGTTATAATGAAGCACATTAAAGGGCTAACAGTACCTTTTCATTCGCTTTACGGAAAATGAGTATTATTTATGATACAACTAGAATAAAAAATTACAGAGCTATTTTTTATAGCTCTCCTTAACTGGTACAACAAAATATAAAAGGTGCCGCTTACACGTATCCCTATTTTGTTTTCACCAACCGCCGAATAGCCACCCATTGCCGTAACATATCTTTCGCATCTTGGGCAGGGTAGCCTAAAACACTTTTTCCTGCTTCTATATCACTAATAACCCCAGAGCCAGCACCAACGACTGCACCAGAATGTATGGTGGTATGGTCTTTTATAGAGGCACTACCGCCAATAATAACACCATCACCCAAGGTAACAGAGCCTGCAAGTCCGCTATGACCGGCCATGATACAGGAGCGACCCATAACACTATTGTGGGCAACTTGCACCAGGTTGTCAATCTTACAACCATCACCAACAATAGTGGAACCAAATTTAGCCCGGTCTACACAGGAGTTGGCACCAATTTCAACATAATGGCCAATAATTACATTTCCTATCTGAGGTATTTTAGTCAGTCCACTACCATCCTCACTAGGTCTGTATCCAAAGCCATCAGAACCAATACTTACATTCGTATGAAAAATACAATGGCTACCTATGATACAGCGCTCACGTATTACAGTGCCTGACCAAACAATGGTATTATCACCAATACTAGTTTCATCAAACACACAAACATTTGGGTACAAAACAACTCCATTTCCTAATTCAACATCTTTACCTACGTAACAATTTGGACCGATTTTACAGCCATCTCCAATCGTTGCACTTTCGTGTATTACGGCAGTAGGATGTATGTCTGTTTCAAATACTGGTGGTGGCGGACTAAAAAGTTCTAATATTTTAGCCATCGCTAAATCAACATTTTTAACTTTAATAAACGCACGATTTTCGCCAAGGACAACCGTTGGTGTAGCACTTACCAATGCAGCACATGCTTTTGAGGCTTCCCAATACTTTGCATATTTAGGGCTTCCTATGAAGGTAATTTGTGTTTCGTTTGCTTTTTGAATTTCTCCAGCTCCTTCAATTTTTTGGTCGGTGTGTCCTATTAATTCACCCTTTAGAATATTATTGATTTCGGTTATAGTGTACGATGTCATTTAATTGGTTTAGTTGTTTCGTGATTTGTTAATAGTAAAAAAGTGCTAGCCATCTTCTATCTGCAATTTAATATCTTATCGAGTGTAATGCAATTGGTAATTCAATTTTATATAGCTAAAACATAATAAGCATATTAAGGGACAGCTTTTAGAATACGTTTGGTGGCATCTATGACTTTATTGGTTGAAGTAGCAATATTCATACGCATAAACAAGGCACCTTCTCTGCCAAACCAATGTCCTGCATTAAGTCCAACACCCGAACCTTCGGTAATTGAAGTAAACATTTCTTTGGTGTCTTTAAAGACCGCTCTAAAATCTAACCAAAGTTGATATGTTCCTTCTGGTTTTATCAAGCCTATTTTAGAATTTTCCAGTTCTCGCTCTACGCTTTTTACATTATTTTCAATTGTTGCTAGTACTTGTTTTAACCAAGAATCTCCATGCATGTAGGCAGTTTCTAAAGCAACTCGTGTAAGTGCGTTTGTTCTCCCTAAATTGTATTTTTTGAAGGTATCGGAAACAGCATTTCTTAGTTCCTCATTTGGAATAATAACCATGGAATCGGTAATTCCGCAAAGATTAAAGGTCTTTGCTTCGGATGTACAGACAATAATATTGTCATACGTTTCAATAAAATTTAAAGCAGAAGTGAACCGATTATCAAAAAGGATAATATCTTTATGTATTTCATCTGAAATAAGCAATACGTCGTTCTCCTTGCAAATTCGAACGATTTCTGTCAATTCTTCTATGGTCCATACACGACCAACAGGATTATGTGGATTACAAATAATGAGCACTTTATTGTTCTCTATTTTGGCCTTTTCTTCCAAATCTTTAAAATCGATTTGATAGTGGTTTCCAACTAATTTTAAAGGGTTTTTAATTATTCTACGTTTTGTGTTCCGTATTACATCTCTGAACTCCATAAAAACTGGAGGTTGGGTTATGATTCCGTCACGTTCAGATGTGAAATTTTCAAGTATAATGGAAATTGAAGTCGTAATTGTTGGGCTATACAACACCTGTTCCTTGACGAGAGATAGGTTATAGTGTTGCGCATACCATTTTTGTTGGGCTAAAAAGTAGGAATCTGGTTTGTATTCATAGCCAAACCCTGAATTGGCGATGCGTTCTAGTAATGCCTCTTGGATAGGTTCTGCTGTTTGAAACTCCATATCTGCAACCCACATAGGGATTATCTCTGTTGTACCAAATAGAGACTCTAAGGTGTTGGGACTAGACTTGGTTAATGGTAATTCTGTTAGTTTTTGGTCAAGCTTCATAACTAGTTCAATTTATAGCTAAAGGTTCTATATTACTGTACATATTTGATTAATATGCGATTAACATTCCTATGGAGCCAAAAGCCTTTATAAAAGCTACCTAAGACCAGGTGTAGTGTAACCCGGCATGTATGCTTGGTCTTACGGCCGGCACGAATGATTCGTTAGTAGCATCTTAAATTATTTTATAACATTCATTTCCCTAAATGCATTAAGAGTTAGATTCAATCTCTTTTTAATAAAGGAGTCTAATTTAAACCCTTTTTTAGGTTCTAAATTTGTCGCAAATACGTACGTCTTCTTTTTTAATTCTATATAGCCAACAAACCAACCATTATAGTTTTCATTATCGTTTGATAAACCGGACTTTCCACTAAGTTTATATTGGTCTGTTTCTTCCATGAGCATTATAGTTCTCATTATGTTTTGAGTTCTTTCAGAAATAGGAAGTTCGAAAGTATATAATCTTTTCAAAAAGTCGATTTGTTGTGTTTGACTAATTCGTGATTCCCCTTCTAACCAGAAGCTGTCAATGTTGGTTGAATCGATTTTTAAGTTGCCATAGTTCAATTTTTGAATGTATGCATTCATCTTTTTAGGACCAATCTTTCTGGCGACTTCTTGATAACAAGGAACACAAGAGAACTGAAAAGCACTTTTTAACACCAAATCCTGTTCCCAGTTTTTTAACCACTTCTTTTTCCCGTCCCATTTAAATAGGGTGCTATCGCTTTCAATTACATCCGTTTCAAGTCCGATAATAGAATTTACAATTTTAAAGGTGGATGCAGGTAAATTCCCTTTGTTTGACCATTCATAATCATTTGAATAATAGGTGTCTTCGCTTAAATCATAAATCAAAATGGAACCTATTACTTCAGATGAATCAATAATGGATTGAAATTCAGGTTTTAGGATATTGTTATTCTCTGCTTTTTTTTTCGTGTTACTTGCTGCTCTGTTTTTGTCTTTACACGAAAAACATAGCATTAAGAATATTGCTAATGATAATATCTTCATTTTTCACTATTGGTGCTAGCGGTTAAGTTCTTAAGAACAGTAGAGGTGCAAGCAGCTATTTACTATCTGCAGCGCACACAATGAAATCTTGTTTTTTTAATTTATTTTTTTCTTGCTCTATGCAAGTTCAAAGCTTTGGAAATATGGCTTTTGAGACCTTATAAAAATAGACAAAGCTTTCGATTTTAACAAAAGTCTTTAGTGCCTAAAGGTTCGTTGTGACCAGTGTTTCTTACGGATTACCTTGGTGTACCGATGCTACCAATAATTTTCCAACGTTTTGTTCCTCGGCCAATTCATTCGTTTACCTATTAATCGAAGCCAAGAACAGTTAAATTCGCATTCTATTATTTTGAATATGACAAACACTTTAGCCGAATTAAAATCAGGCAGCCTAATTGGTTCAAAAAGATTAAAATTGGCCTGTGGTTTAAGAGAGTTTCCGGAAGAGATATTAACGCTGAAAGATACCTTGGAAATCTTAGATTTATCGGACAATCACTTGTCTGAATTGCCTAATCGTATAATTCAACTTAAGCATTTAAAAATTATATTTTTTGCTCGTAATAAGTTCACTGAGTTTCCTAAAATACTAAGTGAATTTCCTGTTTTGAGTATGATTGGTTTTAAATCTAATCAACTAAAAACTGTACCGGAAAATGCATTTCCACCACTGTTAAGGTGGTTGATTTTAACTGATAATAAAATTGAAAAATTACCAATAAGTATTGGTGATTGTCCATTACTTCAAAAATGTGCGCTTGCAGGTAATCTAATTGAAGAATTGCCTGATGAAATGGCTAACTGCGTAAATTTAGAACTCTTAAGGGTATCTGCTAATAAACTAAATTCAATACCAGCATGGTTATTTGAGTTGCCTAAGTTGTCTTGGGTGGCATTTGGTGGCAACCCAGCTGCACACCAAATTCAAGTAAACACTGATTTTGAATCGTTTCGTTGGAAAGATTTCACCATTAAAGAGTTACTGGGGGAAGGTGCTTCAGGATTGATTTCTAAAGCTAGTTGGAAATCAAAAAAGCAGGACGTAGCTATTAAGGTTTTTAGAGGAGCTGTAACTAGTGATGGATTACCAAAAGATGAAATGGAAATAGCTATCGCAGCTGGTTTTCATGAAAGCTTAATCGAGGTTTTAGGAAAAATTAAAGACCATCCCGAAGATAAAAGCGGTTTAATAATGAAGCTTATAGCTCCTACGTATATCAATTTAGGCAACCCACCAAGTTTGGAAACGTGCACCCGGGACGTGTTTGATGAAAACGCTGGTTTTAGCGGTGCAGGGTTGCTGAAGATTGCAAAAAGTATCGCTTCAGTTTCCTCGCAATTACACAGTAAAGGAATTAATCATGGCGATCTTTATGCGCACAATATATTAGTAAATAACACGGCAGATTGTCTTTTGGGTGATTTTGGTGCGGCTTCTGTATATGATGTTAATTCAGCACACGCCGGTACTATTGAGCGCGTTGAAGTGAGGGCGTTTGGGTGTTTGTTGGAAGATGTTTTAGGTCTTGTTAGCCAAACTGAAGCTACGAAGCAACACCATAATAAATGGCAAAAATTAATTAATGATTGTACCATTTCTGAGGTTAAATCTCGTCATAGTTTTTCTGATATTTTAGAGGAATTAAATACATTTTAAAACAGTTACTTCTGACGATAAAATCTTTATTAGATGTGTTATTCAAAAAGGAGAAACAAGGGTAAATAAAGTATGGTAATCATCCATTTTCCACTCTTTTATTTTTAAGAATGTAGCTTCTTTTTAAATTTTATTTGTTCAATTTGGGTTGCCCTAAGGGAAGGTTTTTCTTTTGTAAAAGTGATATTTCTGAAAATTTCTAGTAACTCGAGGGTTTTGGAACTTGACTTAGTTAAACGTAGTTTATTTCTATAAACTCAAATGCACCAAAACTAGCTTTTTCCCTTTCCAATTTTTATGTCGTAGTCGTCCAGCGTGCCTTTTATATTTAGGTTCAGGTATCTGGTTCTCTTCGTGGTATCACGTTTTATAATCTCATCTTTTGTTTCAGCATCTCGTTGTTTTGCGCCGAATATTTTATTTTTAGTGGCTTTCATAACCATTCTCAAAGGGATACGCACAAAATAGTAAATTTCATTATTCATATCCTGTGTCCCAGAAATATCCATATGCCCTAAGGTAGACTCGCTCGCAGCTTTAGGATTGAAATTAGTAAGTGCATCAAAATCAATATAATCTGATTTTAGGCTGAATACATTGTCTCTTTTCTTACTAGCTTCATCGGCACCGAGATAGTAATTCATATTAATTTCAAAATTAGTACGTCCCATTTCCCCTTTAAAACCGTTAACCATAAGATTGTCATCTTCATACTGAAACCTACCTTTGAAGTTCTTAATACGCAACGGGTGTATGTGCATTTTACCTTCAAAATTATCCAGTTTTATCTTTATGCTGCTAAGTGCATTGGCTTCGTATTTGAGGTTACTTTTTAGGTATAGTTCTAGGCCCTCTATTTCTTTATTCCTATATTCTTCTGGTACATAATTCTCACCTTGGTATGCCTGAAGGTCCAAACACAAGCAAACCATTTTTTCTGTTATAAACCAGATCTGTATTGAGTTCAAAATGTTTGTTCTTAAAGTAGGTAGTATCACTATTTTTTAACCGGTTGAGCTCAAATTCACTTTCTACATGCGCTTCGATTTGGTCATTATCCATATTAAAACCTCCTTTGGCCCAATAAATAAGAGTTCCTATATCCATATTAGTAGCCTCTTCATGCTGATAGATATCTAGGTTCCGGAGTACTATTTTTTGTAAACGAATATTTAAAGGTGGCCCATCCGCAATTTCAGTAGGTGAAGCTAAGGCATTCTCAATATTTGTGGTTCCATCTGGATGCATCACTAAATCAAAAAAACCGTCTTTAATGATTAAAGAGTGAATGTTATAATCGCCAGCTAAGATACCCCAAAGACTAAAGCCTATGTAAATATCAGTAACATCTAAAATTATAGTGGCTTTCGACGCTTTACTCTCATGCACGACAACATCATCGATTTTAATGGAAATGTCTGGAAAGTTTGCAAAAGGAGTTAGATAGGATTCACCAACAATAATTTAACCTTTATAGTTGGTATTAAGCGCAGTAATTTGAGATTGTACAATGGTATTTTGTTTTGCATACACAATCAATAAAGTAGACGCAAAAACCAAAAGAGGGGCTACCAATATCCAAAATACAATATGCTTTAAAGATTTTGCCTTCATCAGCTAGAGCTACTGTATTATAATTATAAAACAATAACTATAATACAGACATTCTAGTATGTCTTGTCCTGAAATAGGCTACCCTTTTTCCATAAAAATATTATCTATTTACG
>CAZMUV010000029.1:29721-31580 GCA_964569345.1 uncultured Maribacter sp.
ATGTCTTGTCCTGAAATAGGCTACCCTTTTTCCATAAAAATATTATCTATTTACGGAATTAAAAATCAGTTGTAAAAATAATAAGCTTGCTTGGTTTTCTCATATGTACTCAAATATTGTATAAACGTTATGGTACACTTACCCTCCAAACAAGAATAATATAGATAACCTGATACATGCATCCCTATTTTAAGACTTCTCCCATTCCGTATGAAAAATACCTTCGCGGTCTAATCGCTCATAGGTATGAGAACCAAAGTAATCACGTTGCGCTTGTATAAGATTCAATGGTAATCTAGAGGAGGTATAGGCATCAAAATACGTTAGTGAATTGGATAGTCCGGGCAGGGGTATTCCATTTGTTGCTCCGTAAGCGACTACTATTCTAGCTGCCTGCACAGTGCTCTTTACTTTTTCAACAAAAGTAGGCGAGAGTAGGAGGTTGGGCAAGTCTTTATCTGCTTTAAAGGCTTCTGTAATATCGGCCAAGAGTCCTGCTCGTATAATACACCCTGCACGCCAAATTTTAGCAATCACGGCAATGTCTAATTCGTAACCGTATTCCTTGGAAGCATCCGCTAATTGATGCAGTCCTTGCGCATAGGTAATAATAACGGAAAAGTAAAGGGCTTCCTCTGTTAGTTTTTCTAGCTTCGCCTTGTCCATATGAGTCACGTTGGGTCGGTCATAGAGTTCGTCAGCAGCAATACGTTCCTTTTTTAGCGCAGAAATCTCACGCATACTTACCGCAATATCTATAGAGGGTATGGGAATACCCAAATCCATCGCATTCTGACTCGTCCATTTTCCAGTACCTTTTTGTTTGGCTTTATCTAGAATTTGATCTATTAGTCTGCCATCTGTCAGGTCGTCTTCCTGTTCAAATATTTCAGATGTTATTTCTACCAAAAAGGACTGCAGGCGTCCTTGGTTCCATTTGGCATAGGTAGTATGCAGCTCATCATTAGAAAAACCGCCTCCTTTTTTTAGAACGTCATATATTTCGGATGTCAGCTGCATCAATCCGTATTCAATACCATTATGTACCATTTTCACGTAGTTACCGGCCGATTTGGGGCCCAAATACGCTACACAGGGCTCTCCTTTGTATTTGGCTGAAACAGCCTCAAAAATTGGTTTTACATGTTGATACGCTTCTTTATTGCCACCAGGCATAATACTGGGGCCACGCCTAGCTCCTTTGGCTCCTCCGGAAACTCCAGCTCCAAAGAAATTAATCCCCTTGTCTTTTAAATAAGCATCACGTCTATCGGTATCAGTATAAAAGGAATTACCACCATCTATGATGATATCACCCTCTTCCAAATGTGGCAGCAGGTTTTCTATAACGATATCTACAACCTTACCAGAAGGGACTAAAAGCATGATTTTTCTAGGTGTTGTAAGGGCAGCAACAAATTCCTTGGCATCCGTTGTTGCATTTACGCTTTCTGTATTGCCACCTTCTTTTATAAGCGCACTTACTTTTTCGGTATCCAAATCGTTTCCAAAAGCCGTAAAACCGTTGTCAGCTACATTCAGGATAAAATTACGTCCCATAACTCCTAATCCTACTAATCCAAAATCGTATTTATTCTCCATATATAGTTCCTTCCATGAAAACGGAAATTTCTGTATTATACAGAAAAGTTCCATTAGTTTAGATTCTAATCAATCAAAAATAAACGAAAATATCCATTTGCATCTGTAACTTACCCTAAACTCGTTGTGAAAGCCTTTTCTTTTCAATACTTTTATGGATTAATCTTTAAGCACCTTATGAATAAAACAGAAAATCAAATGCTTGTTATTTTTGGAGCATCTGGAGATTTAACGGCAAGAAAACTAGTGCCTGCCCT
>CAZMUV010000029.1:31680-38510 GCA_964569345.1 uncultured Maribacter sp.
GGTTTAAGCACCCAGAATAACGGTTGGAAGCGAATGATTGTGGAAAAACCTTTTGGCTACGACTTAGAAACTGCAAAAGCGCTGAATAAGGGCTTGCAAACCTATTTTAAGGAGAATCAGATATATCGAATAGATCATTATTTAGGAAAGGAAACCGTACAGAACCTTTTGGTAACTCGTTTTGCCAACAGTATTTTTGAACCGCTTTGGAACAGGAACTACATTCATCATGTAGAAATTACGAATGCAGAAAGCGTAGGGGTCGAAAAAAGAGGAGGCTATTACGATAGCTCTGGTGCCTTGCGCGATATGTTCCAGAACCATTTGTTACAAATCGTTTCCTTGATTGTGATGGAACCACCCATTAGTGATCAACCAGAGGAAATACGAAACGAAAAGGTAAAGGCCTTAAAATCGCTTCGCATAATGAAAGATTCTAAAACACTGCACAACCATACGATACGTGCTCAATATATGGGCTCAAAAATTGATGGTAAAACCGTAAAAGGATATCGAGAAGAGGACGGAGTCGCTAAAGATTCCCTAACCGAAACCTATGCTGCAATTAAATTCTTTGTAGACAATTGGCGCTGGAAAGATGTCCCTTTTTACGTGAGAACGGCGAAAAGGATGCCTACCAAAGTTACCGAGGTAGTGATTCACTTTAAATCGCCCCACCATCAGATATTTCAAGACACCGGAATGCAGAATAAGGACAATAAGTTAATTATCCGTATTCAGCCTGATGAGGGTATTTTGATTAAGTTTGGGGTAAAAGTACCTGGGCAGGGCTTTAAGGTAGAGCGAGCAAATCTAGATTTTTATTATTCCAGTTTAGCAGAAACCCATGTGATGCAAGCCTACGAGCGTTTATTGTTAGATGCTATGCAAGGAGATGCCACCCTATATGCTCGTGCAGATGAAGTTGAGGCAGCTTGGGAGTTTGTAGATCCTATTTTGGACTATTGGAAAAATGGAAAAGATGTACGTATGTACGGGTATGCGTCTGGAGTTTGGGGGCCAGAAAATGCAGATGAATTAATAGATGGTATAGGTATGTGGAGAAACCCTGGTCCTAATTTGACCGACGACCCTGGTTTTTGTGTGCTTACCTAACGAGTTGCTATGTACTTTATAATTAAAAAACTATGGAAACTAAAATATATAAAGATAAACAAGAAGTAGCCGAGCGGTTCTCTGCTTATTTTGCCGAGCTGGTCAAGGAATATGGAACATTTCATGTAGCGCTGTCTGGTGGTAGCACCCCAAGGCTTATTTTTGATGTGTTGGCCGAACAATATGGCGATATAATTGATTGGTCTCAAATCCAATTTTACTGGGGAGACGAGCGTTGTGTTTTGCCAACGGACGAGCAGAGCAATTTTAAAATGACCCAAGACCATTTATTCTCGAAAATAAAGGTGCCTAAAGAAAATATACACCGCGTGCTTGGCGAAAACCAGCCTATGGGTGAAGCGATGCGGTATGCCAACTTACTGGAAATTAATTTGGATAGGGTAGCAGACATTCCACAATTCGATCTAGTGCTATTAGGTATGGGTGATGATGGGCATACTGCTTCTATCTTTCCGCATGAGATGGAATTATGGAATGCAGAAGACCATTGTGTCGTTGCTACCCATCCTGATTCAGGTCAAAAACGGGTGTCAATTAACGGTAAGGTCATCAATAAAGCAAAAGAGGTCATCTTTTTAGTGACCGGCGATACCAAGGCAGAAAAGGTAAAAGAAATACAGCAACGGGAAGGCGATTACAAAAAATATCCCGCATCTTGGGTGCAGCCAGAATCTGGAAAACTTACTTGGTTTATGGATGAAGCTGCAGCAGCATTACTTTAGGTCTAGCTTCATGTTTTCATCCTTGAGAAATTCGGAATATTCCATAATCTTAAAGTTTTTAGCCTCATATTTGGAATCGCGCCGAAAAGCAGATTGCTTACGTTCCTTGCTTCGCGCAAAGCGGCGCATTCCTTCCTTATCTAGAATAATGAGTCCGGGTACTTTTAGGTTATTTCCTTTATCATCCTTTGCGACCATCGTAAAATAAGAGGAATTACAGTGTCTTTTTTCTCCAGTAATAATATTTTCGGCTTCCACTCGCACCCCTACAACCATAGAAGTTTTTCCGGTATAATTAATAGATGCTCTTAGAGTAAGTAAGTCACCCACTTCTACGGCGCTAAGAAAGTCTACTCGATTTACCGAAGCAGTAACACAGTAGCTTTGTGAGTGTTTGCTAGAACAGGCAAAGGCAATTTGATCCATTAAATTTAGAATGTATCCACCATGTACTTTTCCTCCAAAATTAGAGTGGGAGGGCTGCATAAGCTCGGTTATGGCGACTTTGGACTCATTTGCATTTTTATATTTTGCCATTAGTTTCTGAAATGTGGGGATTGCTCCTGTTTAACATCGGTTACAAAGTACTTCGTATCCCCAAGCCAAAAGAAGGTGGCATAGCGCTCCGTGTAACTCACTTTTACATACTGCCCTTGATATTCTTTCAATTTTTGAATGACCTTGGCGTCCTTGTCCAACACGGAAAATGAAAAAATTTGTGCTCCAGAGATTCCTTGGCTAATTTCTCCCTCCCAAGTTTTTATGACCACGCCTTTGTGGCTCACCTTAATAAGTTCGCCAGAGCGTACGCCCTCGCTGTAGGGTACGAAGTAGATAAATGCATAGTAGATTGCCATTAGGGCCAATACGACAGAGATGAATAGAATCAGTATTTTTTTCATGTTTTGTTTTTAATTCAGAAGATTCAAAATTAATCTTCTTTTGCTTTCCTTAGTAGTTTTTCAGGTATGGATTTTTTGGCCTTGGCTCCCATGGTCTTTAATTTTTCGATACTCGTAACGATATTGCCGCGGCCTTCCGTTAATTTGTTCATCGCACCTCGATATTCTGTTTTTGCTTCGTCCATTCTCTTGCCTACTTTATTTAAATCGGTCACAAAGCCTTCAAATTTATCATAAAGGGCACCGGCTTGTCTTGCAATTTCAATGGCGTTGCGCTGTTGTTTTTCATTATTCCACATACTATCGATAGTACGTAATGTAGCAAGTAGGGTAGCAGGAGTCACAATAATAATATTCTGTTCAAATGCCTTGTTATACAAGGAATTATCCTGATTGATGGCGACTGCGAAAGCGGGTTCTATAGGTATAAAGAGCAATACAAAATCCGGACTTTCCATGGTATACAGGTCTTCATATTTTTTGGCCGATAACTGTTCTACATGTCTACGAAGTGAATTGATATGGTTTTTTAAATGTTTTGGTTTCAATTCTTCTTCGGCATTTACATAACGCTCGTAATCCGTGAGCGAAACCTTGGAATCTACCACCATTTTTTTACCGTCCGGTAGGTTGATGATAACATCGGGGAGTACTCTTGAACCATCTTCGCGCGCAAAACTTTGTTGTACGGAATATTCCCTATCTTTCTCTAAACCCGATTTTTCAAGAACCCGTTCCAATACCAGCTCGCCCCAATTGCCCTGCATTTTACTATCGCCTTTCAACGCCTTGGTCAGGTTCTCAGCCTCTTTTGTGATCTTAATATTCTGATTTTGAAGGTGCATTAGTTGTTCTTTTAAAGCGGAATGTATGCTGATATTTTCCTTCTGGGTATCCTCTACTTTTTTCTCGAACAATTGTATTTTTTCCTGCAGGGGACTCAATATCTGCTTGATGTTTTTTTGATTTTGTTCCGTGAACTTAGAGCTGTTTTGGTCTAGTATTTTATTGGCGAGGTTTTCAAACTCCTTTGTAAATCTTTCTTGTAGCTTGGTCGTTTCTTGCTTTTGTTCGGTATTCAGTCGGTTTAAGTTGTCGTTGATTCCTTCCAAGCGCACAATTTTTTGACCTAGTAATTCTTTTTCTAATTGTGCTTGTCTAAGTTCCTCATCAGCTGTTCCTAGTCGATTTTTAAAGTCTTGTGCTGCTGTATCCCATTGATGCTCGCGCTCCTTCCAAATAGCTTTAACGGAACCGGTTTTTAGCTTTTGTAGGTATACACCCAACAGAACGCCCAGACCAATGGAAAGTAATGCGATGATTAAATAAACAAATTCAGTATTCATGAAATTTTTTAACAGGATAAAGATAGGCGTTTTGCGTTTTGTGGGGTATCAGTTATGTAATTGGTAATGTATTTGTTATTTCCCTCCTAATAAGGAGAGACTGGGGGAGGTGTTGGTCCGGCTATTAGTGTGGTTTCGACAATGGCATGAGTTTTACACACCCCTTAATCCCCTCTTTCTAGAGGGGAAACTCTCAATTATAATGTGAGTTTCAGATTTGAACTACAATATCTTCCCATATACAAAGGGTAGGAGCTACTGTTATGAAATAAAAGGAACATAATTCGAATCTATTGCAATAAGGATGGAGGTAACGGCAACGAACTAAGCTATTTCTTCAACTTAAAGGAACCTGTTGAAGCATCAAATATAATCATATCTGCAGGGAAAAGCTGTTCAAAAGAACCGTTTTCGATAAGTTCGCGAGGTTGTCCGAAGGGATTTTCAATACCATCCAAAATCAATATTTTATCACACAGCTGAATGGCTAAATCTATTTCATGTGTGGTAAACAGCACTGTTTTTTTATAGGTTTTGGCCAGTTGTTTTAATAGCTTTAAAATCTGCACTTTGTGATAAAGGTCTAGATGCGTGGTGGGTTCATCCAATAGAATTAAAGGGGTGTCTTGGGCCATAGCACGCGCTATGAGTACGCGTTGTAACTGACCGTCACTCAACTCATGACATTTTTTGTATTGTAGTTCTTTTAAATCCAGTTGCTGTAAACAGTTTTCTATCTGCGTTTTGTCTTTTTTGGCAAGCGTTCCCAGCCAATTTGTATAGGGTAAGCGGCCTAGGGCAATCAATTCTAAAACCGTTAGGTTTTTTGATGCGATAGGTTCAGTAAGTACGACACTAATTTGGGAAGCTAATTCCTGCGTATTGTACGATGCTAGCTCCTTACCGTTAATTTTAATCGTTCCCGAAAGTTTTGGCTGTACTTTCCCCAAGGTGCGCAACAAGGTTGATTTACCTGCACCGTTTACACCAACAATAGCAAAAAGTTCTCCAGCTTTTAAATCAAAATTAATCTGTTCTGCTATTACTCCAGATTTGTATCCAATAGCTAGTTCTTTTACAGCGATTGTAGTTTCGGTTTTTTCCATATCAAAAAATCATTTTTCGTTTTCTGATTAAGAGCCAAATGACTACCGGCGCCCCTACGATGGATGTAATTGCATTAATGGGAAGCACGCTGGCCGAGTTCGGCAATTGCGCGATGGTATCGCAGAGTAGCATTAAAATGGCACCATACATAAAAACGGCAGGTAATAAAATACGGTGCTCCATAGTTTTAAACAATTGCCGAGTTAAATGGGGAACGGCGAGCCCTACAAAAGCAATGGGGCCTGCAAAAGCCGTGATGCCACCTGCCAAGAGTCCGGTTGCTATAATAATCATCAACCTAGATTTTTTTAAGGCTACCCCCAAACTTTTGGCGTAGTTCTCACCTAATAAAAAAGCGTTCAAGTTTTTTAGTGATAGGATACTTATCAAAAGTCCAATAAAAACAATACAAGTCAATAGGAGCACTTGTGACCATGATAAACTACCCACTGATCCATAAGACCAAAATATAAAACGTTGTAATTGTTCTGCATCAGAAAAATAGGCCAATACGCTAACGATTGCTGCAGTGATACTCCCGAACATAAGTCCGATAATCAGGAGAGCCATGGTGTCCTTTATTCGGTTGGCGACTAACATTACTACCGCCAATACTAAAAAGCTTCCTAAACTTGAGACAACAGCCAAGGAGACGTCGTTTACCAACTCAAACGCTGCGAAACCTGATAATAAAGAACCTCCCATAAGTAACAATGCTGCGCCAAGACTTGCACCCGAGCTAATTCCCAAAACAAAAGGACCAGCCAATGGATTCCGGAACAAGGTCTGCATCAAAAGTCCGCTAACCGCTAGGCCGCCACCTACTAAAATAGCAGTTATAGCTTTAGGTAAGCGATAATCCAAAATAATGTACTTCCAAGAAGGGGTGTCAATTTCTCCTCCAAACAAAGCTTTTAAGGTAGCTCCGAATGGGATGGATACACTTCCCGAACTTATATTCAAGAGTATCACCAACAGTAATGCAACAAAAAGTGCTATGAACCAAATGCTATATGAAGTACTGCCGTTATTCATTTTAGTGGTTTAAAAAAGAAGGGAGCGTATTCTGGCAACAATTCTGGATGGAAAATTCGTACTAAATCCTTAAGAATTATATCAGGTCTTTGAGGGCCTAATTCGTAAAAAAGAACTCCTCCCGTAGGTCCGGTTGTAGCGGAAAAGGTATGTATATTTTTATTCTTAAAAGCTAGAAATTCGTTGTAGTGTGTATTTGATATCGACATTTCTTCATAGTTTTTAAACTGAGAGGGAGAAATCCAAATCTCCGCTGCTTGGCCTTTTTCTAAGACCGATTCTAAACTCAAGGAGAGGCTTCCCGTTCCTTTGGTATCGGCCCAAAGGTATTGCGCATTTGCATCCGTTATAAATTGGGCGGCCCAACTCTCACCAGTGGGTAGGTACCAAATATCTTTGTATAAAGCGCCACTAAGTACCGTTGGTTTCTTGCTTGCTTGCTCCGCTAATTCTTTTATCTTTTTGTAATCGGCTTCAATTTCATTGAATAGCTTTTCAGCTTGTTTTTGTTTGTTTAGAAGTACCCCAAAAAACTTTATCCATTCTGCTTTGCCTAAAGGGGTTTGCTCTGTCCAGTCTCC
>CAZMUV010000030.1:0-37590 GCA_964569345.1 uncultured Maribacter sp.
CCGTATACTATTAGTAATACGGAAAAAATAAGAAAGGCTATCAGTAGTTTATAAACTAGGTTTGACTTCATTCTATTTTGTTGAGTGTGTTGTTGTAATTTTATTTTCAAAATTACTGTATTGTTCTGTTAAGATAGTCAGGAAATCTTTGTACGTCAATAGACAGAGAGAAAAAACAAACAATTAAGACCTTCAGATTTGTCTAATAGCGTAAGTTATTGCAGATAGCAAACATCCCATCGTTACAACTGATGTCTACAACAGCAACTTCTAAATTGCTTTTTGCTGAAAAAATAAAAATAGCTAATTTAGGTTAACCCTGAAGACTCCACCAAAATAGTTTTGTAAAACTACTAAAATTCAAAATAGTCCCACTTAAATATGAAAACGCCGAGGCCAATTTAGTTTTTGGTTTAATTCAGCAGGAAAGACGAACATAAAATAAAGAATACCATCATTCGCTGTATCTGTCCCAAATATATCGACATTGTACTAACGCGAATCAACATCTATTCTGAGGTATACTTAGTTATACACTTTTCGCTTCAATTTTATTTAAAGGCAAAGTAAATTTAAAACTACTACCCTTACCTAATTCGCTCTCAACCCAAATTGTTCCGGCATGTTTTTCAACGAATTCTTTGCAAAGTAGTAAGCCTAAACCTGAACCCTTTTCATTTGCTGTTCCAAGGGCTGTTTGATTTATTTCTAGACTGAATAATTTATTTTGAGTGTCTTGATTCATTCCAACTCCATTATCAGAAACTGTAATTTCAAGACAGTTGTCATACCGTTCTGCGTAAACATTTACTTGACCTTTTGAGTCTGTGTATTTTATAGCATTGGAAATGAGGTTTCTTAAAACCGTTTTAATCATATTAATGTCAGCAAGAACTTCAATTTCTTCTGATTGGTTATAACTTAAAATTATGTTTTTATTTTTTGCACTTGCATTTGAAAGTTCAAATATGTCTTGAAAAATAGCTGAGAATACTACCTTTTCTGGTTTAAAATTAAGTTGTCCGGTTTGTGATTTAGCCCAATTTAATAAATTATCAAGTAAAACTAGTGTGTTTTGTGTTGTTGAATTTATGATGTTTGAGTACTTTTCAATTTCTTCGACATCATATTTTTGTACATTTTTAGTGAGTAATTCAGAAAAGCCAAGTAAACTATTAAATGGACTTCTTAAATCATGCGCAATTATTGAGAAAAATTTATCTTTTGCCACATTCAGTTCTCTTAATTGAGCTTCACTTTTATGTAGTGCTTGCTCTGTTTCTTTGCGGCTGGTAATGTCATGTATTATGGAAAATAATACGCGTTTCTCCTTACATTCAATTGGTGAAGAATGAGCTTCAACAATTCGTATTTTACCATTTGCTAATCTATGAGGAAAAATAAAATAATTTCGCTTTTCAATTATTGCCTTTGTTCTCTCAATCAAAACTTGCTCTTGGGACAACGTATTAATTTCATCAATGTTCATAGAACAAAGTTTTATCTTTTCATATCCATAAAATTTAATCGCTGAATTATTTGCATTGATTATTAGGCCTGTTTTTGGTTCTATTAAAAGCATTATCGCATTGTGCCGCTCAAACATATTTTTAAAACTGTCTTCGCTTGCTTTTACTAATGTATTTAAGGACTTTTCATCTAATAAATTTTGATGATCAGACTTTAAATTCAAAATACTATTTTGCATTTTAAATTGAGCTCTACGTTGTTTTAGTTCCCTCATTTATTTAGTATTTTTTATTTCTAATCTTTTAGGATATACATAAACAAACATCATAAAATTGGTACGAAAAACCCTCATCTATTTGATTTAAAACCCTTCAAAAAACTATTTTGATATATTTTTCTTTTGGGTGTACCTTTGAGAATCAATCAAAACATTAAATGCCCCTTATTTATCTAATCAGCGTATGCTTTTGTTTTTTTACGGCAGCTGTTATTCATTTCAAAATAAATACCAATAAGATTTTTGGGGTTTATTTATTAGTGTGGTATTTGATTTTTAACGGGATAGCCAATTTATTTGTTGTGCTTTTAGATTCTGGGTATTTGGCTTATGTACCCTATCTATATAAAATCCCTGTTCCTCTTACACTACTCGTTATGCCACTCTCTTATTTGTACATAAGAAGTACTCTAAATAATGAAAATGGGTTTAAGAAAAAGGATCTCATTCATCTCTTACCTTTTGTGGTATTTACCATAAACTATCTGCCGTTTTACTTCATGCCCTTTGGAGAAAAAGCTGCGCTCGTAAATAAGGTAATTGAAGATATTTCATTGACAATATCGCACCAAGATGGTATACTTCCAGAATGGCTAAGTGTTGTGACCAGGGTTGCTTCTATGATTTTTTATTTGATTCTCATTGGATTCTTTTTAAAAAAATATTACAAACACAATAGCTCGTCAAGACCTCATTTTTTAAAAATTAAGAAATGGGTCTACACCCTTTTTAAGTTTCAAATCCTATACTGGGTAGGGCTTAATATTCTCTACTTTGTATTTGGGTTAAAACTCCAAAAAATCACTGAAGGAGACGTTCTTTTTGATTTTATGGCAGGTACAATCGTTTCCCTATTTTTTCTAAGAATCTCTACCTACTTATTAATGAACCCCAATTTACTTTTAGGACTCAACAACAAATTGGCTCCTAATATTTCTGAAGAAGTTGAGCCGTCTAAGAGTAGTGGTGATTTTGAAATAATACATCAATATGTATTTCATGATGATTTCTATAAAGACTCAACGTTAAATATTACGCAAGTGGCAGCAAACACTAATATGAGTCCAAGGAATATTAGTATCGCAATAAGTGACCAAGGTTTTGAAAACTTTAAGCACTATATTAATGATTTAAGGGTGTCTCTTGTAAAAGAAAAGCTTACAGCAGATGTACTAAAAAGTTATTCAATAGAAGCCATTACAATTGATTGTGGATTTAATTCTACGCCTACTTTTTACAGAGCCTTTAAAAAGAAATACAATCAAACACCCACCAAATTTTTAAAAAACCAAAAAATTTAAAATTAGCCACTTGAACAACTAGGCGTACATATTTTGTGCCTTTCTTAATTACTTGGCTTGTTAAGATACTGTTGCCCTAAACTTAAAATTCATTTCCATATATTTAAAACTCAATAATTCAATTATGAAACAACTCCTTTCTGTCCTTATTCTAAGTCTGATCTTAATGGCTTTTAGCACCTCAAAAACTGCTAATTCCAAAGATTCTTCGGAAACTCCCCAATTGGATATCCCAACCGCAATAGATACCACAGGAGCTAAACAAATCTGGGATAGACTAAAGAGTCACTGTGGAAAAAGCTTTGAGGGTAGCATAGTGAACGCACCGGCCGGAGATGACTTTCACGGTAAACGTTTGGTAATGCATGTCCTTTCCTGTAGTGAAAACGAAATCCTGATTCCCTTTAACGTGGGCGATAACATGAGCAGAACTTGGGTTCTAAAATTTAAAGAGGGCAGAATAGAATTAAAACACGACCATAGGCACGAAGATGGAACATCGGACAAGGTGACCATGTACGGAGGCACTACTTCCAATAGTGGGCTCCCAGAATTGGCTGTTTTTCCTGCGGATGAGGATACTGCTACTATTATTCCAGCCGCAGCAAACAATGTATGGTGGATTACGCTTGATGAAACAGCATTTACTTACAATCTAAGACGCATAGGCACGGAACGTTTTTTCTCGATATCCTTTGACCTAACTAAAGAAATTGAAAAACCTGAAGCCTCCTGGGGATGGGAAGATTATAAGGTACCGGCTAAAAAATGAGATAGCCAATGCTAGGGATACAAGAATGGTTAGCTGAGTACGCTTTTGTTGACCTCTAAAAAAGAATACAAGGTTCCACCCCATTGAAATCATCATGTTGTTTTTTAAAATTTGAACAAAAAAAGTAGTTTTGTAATTATTCGCTAACTTTAAGTATGGCGGTAGTACAAACGAGACTAAATCAACTAGCTCAGCTCTTTTTATCTGAAAATTCAAAAAAAGCTATTGAGCGAGTCATCTTGGTCCTTGCCATTGCTAGTTTCATTGTGCATTTACTCTGTATTTACTTTGCAGAGCTATTTCCTTTTTTAGATCCGGGAAGCCCTTTATTAGGAAGTCCTATTGCTGCTGTCTACACCCCTTTTTCCTTCATTCTAGTTTATGAGGTCTATCTTTTGGTGTATTATCTACCTAGGTCTATCACTACGTACATTAGTAAACAGTACGAAATCATCAGTTTAATTATCATTAGGCGATTGTTTAAAGATTTGGCAAACCTTAAACTCAGTACCGACTGGTTTACCATTAAAGACGATTTACAATTTACCTATGATATTTTAGCCTCAGTAATGCTCTTTTACCTTTTGTACTGGTTTTACCGTCTGAACAAAACTCGAAAAATCCTGAATACCGATACCTCGTCCCTTGGCGTTGCCATGGACAAATTTGTTGCTTTCAAAAAGGCTATCGCCGTAATTTTGGTACCACTCCTACTTTGTTTAGCGGTGTATACTTTCGGTAAATGGGGTTTTCTTGAGTTTACAGATAATGATGGTAGTTTAAAGGAATTGAAAAATATCAACAATATCTTTTTTGATGAGTTTTTTACCGTGTTGATTATCGTAGATGTGTTATTACTCTTGGTCTCTTTTTTCTATACAGATAAGTACCATAAGGTAATTAGGAACTCCGGCTTTGTTATTTCTACCATTCTCATTAGATTATCCTTTTCAGTTGATGGCCTTGTTAATACCGTATTGATAGTTTTTGCTATTATTTTTGGATTGACCATATTGGCAATACATAATCAGTTTGAATGGCACTTGGAGGGTGAACCTTAGCCCTAAACGGCAAATCAATCTTTATTAATGAGTATCCTAAAATATAAATTAACAAACAGGCATTCCAAAATAATCTAGGCAGCAGCTTAGACTCTCACTAGAAGCTTCGAACAAAAAAACTGGGCGTATCCATAAATAGTATACGCCCAGTTTTTTTTATAACTATTGCCCTAAAAGTAAAACTAGTTATTTCTAACCTCTAGTTAACCAACCTCTTTTACTAGCAGTGGCTATCGCGTAAGGTGTAATCCAAAAAAGTCCGAATGTAAACAAAACGCTGTACGAGTAAGCCCAGAAAGATTCTGCCAAACTATATCGCTTTGCATAGAAAATAACGGGAAACGTAGATAAGACCAGAATACTCACAAAAGTTGAACTTAAGAAAAGTAAAGGGTGTGTTAACACAAAAAATAACATGAACAACATAAACGGATAGCTCATGATAATTTTAGTAGCTTGACTAAAAAACAACAAGCGCGTACCTACTTTTGATCCTTCCCTGAAATTAGTGAATACATATTTAGACATTTGAATGTTCTCTCGAACATTACTTCTTCCCCACCTAATGAACATTTTGTAAAGCCCTTCATACTGCTCAGGCACATTGGTGTAGGCATAAGCGTTTCTTTGAAAAAGGACGTGATATCCTTGCTTTAGAATCATATTGGTCATGGCGCGATCCTCTCCAATATCAGAGGCTTGACCCATAAAAGTCTGATTAATCCATTCTGGTAGACAGGCAAAAACGGCTTCGCTGCGATAGGCGGCCAAGGCACCTGGCGTGCACAATACGGAGTTTAAACTGCTCTCTGCAGAACGAACAAATTCAAAGCTAAGTACAAAACTCACATCCAACATTTTAGGCAACAAAGCCTTTTCATTGTTCAACACGCGTATGTTACCCGCAACTGCACCACATTTTTCGTTGGTTACAAAAGGACTTACCAAATTACGGAGCGTATCTTTCTTTACAATAGAATCGCTGTCTACAGTTACGAAAACTTCGCCAGTACCCTCGTTAAAACCGCGGTAAAGCGCATGGCGTTTTCCCATATTTTTGGGCTGTTGGCAAATAGACACTCGGTCTCCTAATTGCTTTTTAGCCTCTTGCATCCATTTCCAAGTATCATCTTTACTTCCATCATCGATAGAAAGTAACTGTAATTTTTCTTGAGGGAAATCACTCTCCGCCAAACTCATTAAAGTAGCCCAAACTTGTTTTCCTTCGTTATACGCTGGTACAATTACGGTAACTGTTGGCAGCTCTTCATCCGATACAGATGCAATTGGCTTGTACATAAAATACCTAACCAGAGTGTAAAAGAAAAATAAAGCCTTATAAAGGAACAATCCTGATGCTATGGCCATGAAAATAAACCCAAAAGTGGAGCTTCTGCGATCTAACCTAAACTGTGTAAAATCGTTTTGTAAAATAAATACCAAGTAAGCGGAGCCTACCATAAGGACAAGTGTGCTGCCTAAAACAAAAACGCCCCAAGCATTTGCCGTTTCAAAGAAAAGCTTAATACTACCAATAATTCCCTTGTTCTTTTTTTGCGCAGTAGTGTATCTCTCTTCAATCATGTTCTTTTCAATTTTCAATTAATTAGGTACTCTAATAAAAGTGTTCCACAGTTATACGTTGCATATCTCTTTTTAGATGTGTGTTTTTAATTAATTAACATCGAAAGCATCGCATTTAACATTTGGTTGATTTTGAGTAAATTTCTATTCCTAAAAACGGGGTGTATCAGTACCTGACATTTTCCTCAATTTAGATATTAATTGAATGACATTACCTTGAAAATTGGTTCCTATTTTCACTATTAATAGGCGCTTGTTTACCTACTATAAATTTTACTACAGTATCCTATACTTTCATGAGGAATTGAATTTTTAAAAATGGCTGGGGACTATTTTATACAAGAATAATGGGTGATTAAGGAAAGGTAAAATAGTTGGACTGTTCAAATAGTAACCTATTCAGGCTCAAAACATTCTATATTTACACTAATCCGTATTGGGTACACTTTCTGAGTAAAGAAGGAGGTAACTTTTTAGCGTTGGACTATGCGTCGGATAGTCATGGAATATCATAACAAACAATCGATTTAGGACCCTATAAACAAAGCATACGCTTTATATGAAAGATATGCGAGACTTTTTTGAGGAGTATATCAAAAGTGATGCTGTGCTTACAAATAGGTTTTGATTGCTGTATTTTTCAAAAAACCTCTTTTACTCGAAGACAATAAAATCAATACATACCTATTACCACTACATTCCAGAAGGCTGACTTTTAACCATTTCAAAAGCTTCTTTACCACCTACCACAGGAATTGTTAGGCTCGTTTTATTCAAATCTATGGTCAGCTCGGTTCCCGGTGCTGGCCATAAAGTGAATTCCCTATCACTAGAAAAAATTAGTAGTCCAATTTGTTGCCCTTTTGGTATCACCTGGTCGTCTGGCATCAATTCAAAAGAAACAGTGTAGGACTTACCGGGAACTAGAGGATTACTTTTAGTCAATGACCTATAATTTTGTGGATCCGCCCAACCTCGAGTAATTATATTATCCGTTATTTTAGCATTTTTACTATCGTTCCAAGGGAGCGAAACCAACCAAACCGAAAGATTGGCCGCAGGTTTACTACTTGCAAGCGTAATACTCACTTTAGGAGCACCTGAAATATGAAGATCTTTTTCTAATTTAGGTGTCACATAAATCAACCTGTGATTGGTAATTTCCGCCTTAGCCAAAGCTCCACCCGTAAAAGAGTAATTATCTACTAAGGTCTCGCTACTTTTCGTATTTGTTTTGTTCAATAGCAAATGCCCTTGTTCCGGCGCACCAGGCCCCAAATAAAGCGTTACATCTGCTGCCTTAGGATTTGGATATTCCGCATAGGCGGTAGGGTTTTCCTGCGTATCGTCTTCCCTTACAATCCAAGCTTTTGCATCGTTTTCAACACCATTTTCTACTCCATGAAGGTATCGCGTAAACCAACGATTCATCAATTTCATGGGGGGTGGTCCTCCATGTCCGTTTTGGTGGTAGTAAATCTGACTAGGAATCCCTTGTTCCTTTGCCGCTTTATAAATTCTATAGCTATGTTCTGGCATTACATTCCAGTCGTTAAAACCATGTGACATCAACAAAGCAGCCTTCATAGGTTTCATATCATTTAAATAGTCCCTACCTGCCCAGAAATCATTATAATCTCCTGTAATCCGATCCATCCCGTTTTTCATTTCTATGTCCCGTACTCTGGCATTATTACCAGCGCGCATAGCTTCATCTCCACTGTGGATAAAATCGTAAAGGACATCAATATCTTCGCCTAAATAACCACCTGGGGACCGCACCAAACCATTTGAGCGGTAATAATGATAGTAGGATGTGTTCGGGGCAATGGGAATAATGGCTTCCAAACCTGCTACGCCTGTAGTCGCTGCTGCTAAGGGAAGTGTTCCGTTATAAGAGGTGCCCGTCATACCCACTTTTCCGGTGGACCAAAATGCCATTACTTCTTCCCCATCATGTGGCTGCGAATATCCTTTTGCACGACTACACAGCCAATCGATTACCGCTTTTGGCGCAAGGGATTCATTGTCACCACCAACTGTGGGAGATCCTTGGGACAGCCCTGTTCCAGGAGAGGAAGAATGCACTACTATGTATCCTCTAGGTACCCATTTGTTAATGTGGGAATTAGAAATTATAGGTCGCTCACCTGTACGCTTTACCTCGGTATGTACCCGGTTACTCGCAGTGGCACCCAATTCGTGCTTTACATTCCAAAAGAGTCCGTCTACAAAAGGTGCCACACCCGCGAAATATGGGCTAGTCACATAAATAATGGGTAGTTTTAGTTTTTCCGTCTCTGTTTGTTCCGGTCGGGTAACACTTACATGCATACGGTCTGGTTTTCCGTCGGCATCACTGTCAAATTCGGTCTCCACCCACAAATCGTGACGTATCCATTTACTATTGTCCTCAAAAGCAGAAACGAGTTGCGCCTCGCCGTCCTTAAAAACAGGTTTGGCTTCAGAGGTACTTTGCGCATAGGTTAAAAAGTGGGATACTACGAGTAGTGTAAAGGATAGGAAAGTATTGGATATTTTCATAAAAATGGGAATGTATTCGTTTTTAGCTAGGTATAAAAAACGTTTCGCTAAGGTAATTTAAAGGTTTTAAAAGGCCATGGATAAACAAGGACTTAGCATATATAATAAGGCACTAGTTATCTATTCGTTTTATGTCCGTTTCTTCTAAAAGCGATTCATTCCGTAAGCGCAGGAAAACCTGTGCCGTAGTAATCACATCAAGCTCGCAATAGCGCGCGATTCTATCTAGGTCATTATCCTTGTAAAATACGTCGCGTACCATGCTGCCATCTATGTCTTCTTTTGGGGAAGCGATACCGAGCACGTTCGCCAATAGTTTTAAAGAGGTGTAATTTTTATAGTCCCCAAACTTCCAGAGGTCCATAGTGTCCAAATGATTTACTTCCCATGGTTTCTTACCAAATAAATCTAAGTGATAGGGGAGGGAAATTCCATTAATAATCATTCGCCTTGCGATATACGGAAAATCAAACTCCTTACCATTGTGCGCACACAACATGTGTTTTGCCAGACCAAAATGTTTTTCCAGCAAGCCCTTAAACTGTTCGAGCAGTTGCGGTTCTTCACCCTTGAAGGTAGTTACCCTGAATGTCTTGGAATCTCCATTTAGTTTGAAATAACCCACAGAAATACAAACAACTTTTCCAAATTCCGCCCAAATACCCGCTCGGTCATAAAACTCATCTGGCGTGAGCCCGTCTTTTCGGTGGTACGTGGTTTTCTGTGCCCATAACTCTTGGGTAGTTTCATCCATCGTACTATAATCAGGATGCTGCGGTACCGTTTCTATATCTAAGAAAAGTATATACTCTAGGTTGATTTTATAAAGCATGGTGTATCGTTATAGCTTTTAAATTATAACAATAATTTCATATAGCAAGAAGCCAAGTGGCCAAAACATAGTGTTACAAGCACAAATTATAGTTTTATTTCGTGGTATGTTACTCGTTAATACAACACTTTTAAGGGCTTACATATGGAATAACAGCCTTGAATATAACATAATAACGTAGCTTTTTTAAGCTTAGGCCCAAAACTACAGTACCAACCTCTTGGTCTGTTTTGGTTTATATATTAAAAGTTGAGTAATTAGAAAGTAATGTTGGCTGGATTAAAACCATCGATGAACTACCGTTTTAAGTTTCCTGATTCTTCAGTATTGAACTAATACAGACCACCCAGTCGGTAAAATTTAAAATAGTGATTGCTGTTTTACTGGACTTTCGTGCGCCAAAAGCCATTTTTTACGTGATAATCCTCCTGCATAACCGGTAAGCGAACCATCGCTTCCAATAACTCTATGACAGGGAACTATAATCCAAAGCGGATTTTTACCATTGGCAGCTGCCACAGCTCTAATTGCCTTTACATCACCAAGTGATTTTGACAATTGCAGGTAAGAAACGGTTTTTCCATAGGGAATTTCCAATAACCCCTTCCAAACTTTTTGCTGAAAATCGGTCCCAGATGGATTGAGTATTAGGTCAAAACCGGTTCGTTTACCTTCAAAATATTCATTGAGCTGGTAAACGGCATCTTCCAACACCTCTGGTATAATTTGAGTAATACACTCTTCGGTATTCAATACGGATATCGAAGATAGGCCCAAAGCATCGCCCTCTAGCTTCGCTATACCTATAGGAGTGTTTATAAATGCCTCTTCCATGTGCTCTTAAATTTATTCTTTTTTAGGTACATCTGAAGTCTTGTCTATGACACCCGCTTTCTGAGCGCGGTTTTCCCAATTCTTCCGCGCCAAAACCTGAAGATCAGCTACGTTATCGCTTTCATCCATGATTTCGAGTCCCAATAGGGTTTCAATAACATCTTCCATAGTAACCAAACCGGCAACTGACCCGTACTCATCTACAACCAAAGCAATATGCTCGCGTTTGGCTATTAACATATCAAAAAGCTTGGGAATTGGCGTATTTCTGCGGGTGATTAAGATATCTCGCCGTATTTCGGATAAAGGCAACTCCCCATTTTTATTAATAATTTCCTCATAAACGTTATCCTTGAGAACGTAGCCCGTAATATTATCTACCTTTTCATTAAAAATAGGGATTCTAGAGAAGCGAAGCTTTGGGTTTTCTTCAAAAAAAGTTTGAATCGAAATTGCATTAGAAGCAATTTTGACCACCGCTCTTGGTGTCATCACATCCTTGACCAATACTTGATCAAAACGTAACAGATTTTTAATAATGGTAGATTCAGATTTTTCAAATACCCCATCTTCGTGGGCCATATCGGTCATAACGGTAAAATCCTCTCTACTTAAAACACTTCCATGGTGTCCCTTACCCCCTACCAATTTTGTAAAGAGCTGTAAAATCCAAAGCAACCCTGTGTATTTTAGCGCGAGAACCATAAAATTTAGCGCCTTTGCGGTAAAGTTAGAGAGCTGTCTCCAATATGTAGCTCCAATTGTTTTTGGAATAATCTCCGATGCTACTAAAATTAAAATAGTCATAATCGTAGAAACGACGCCTACCATTAAGTCCTCAGAAAACTGAATTCCAAATAAGGTGCTTTTAGAAGAGCCATAGAGCTCCACATAGGCAACTTTTGCCTGTACACCAACTAATATAGCACCCACCGTATGTGCAATGGTATTTAGGGTGAGAATAGCAATAAGCGGTTGGTCCACATCCTTTTTAAGCACCTCCAAGGTTTCGGCATAAGCTTTTCCTTCTCGCTTCTTTACGTTGATAAAGGTTGGTGTAATACTTAGAAGTACGGCTTCTAAAATAGAACATAGAAAAGAAAAAAAGATTGAAATAACAGCGTAAAAAACCAGTAATCCCATTAGTATAATTTGAGCAACTAAGATAGCACTTAAAAAACGTTATGCTAAACGGATTTTACTTTTGGTCGGTAACTTCAAATTTATGATCTGACTTCAATGCGTTGTAAAACACTTGCTGTACCGTAGAACGAATATTCAAAGTATACAAGTTTCTATTCTCCCGTGTCGGATAGACCCTATTTGATAGAAAAATATATACCAATTGGTTTTTAGGATCGACCCAAACGAAGGTGCCTGTGAATCCGCTATGACCAAAGCTATCGGGACTAACTTCCGGGGCAGGATACGCATCTTCTAGTGAAAGTTCGCTGTTATTTAACAAAGGCTTATCGAAACCAAGTCCTCTTCTATTGTCGTTTTGAGGGTATTGTACCGTTGTAAATTCGACCACTACTTCTTTAGATACATATTCCTTGCCATCAAATGTTCCATACTCCATAAAGAATTGCATCATTTTGGCTAAATCTTGGGCTGAACCAAAGAGTCCTGCATTACCAGATATCCCACCTAATAAAGAGGCATTCTCATCATGCACCCAACCCTTCGTCAGCGTATTCCTATACAGTGTATCGAGTTCCGTTGGCACTATATTGTTGGAGAAGTTCTTGGAGGTCGGTAAAAACCCTAAAGTTTTCGCTCCTATTGGATTGTAAAACGTGCTTTTAAGATAGCTTTCATACGATTGTCCGGTTAATTGTGAAATCAACTCGGGGAAGATTAAAAAAGTAAGCCCAGAATAGACATACTTCTTTTCTTCAGATACCTTAGAACGGTTAATCATCCGATACATTTTTTTATTGAATCTATTTTTCACATAAATCCCTGGATAGGCTTCCTTAGCAAAACCTGTCTTTATATTTGGTTTGACAAATCGTTTTTTTAGTTGACCATTCTTCTTAACGACTTTATTCAAGAAAACGATATAAGGTTTTAGCCCAGATTGATGCGCTAAAATTTCACGAAGTGTAACATCTCTTTTGTCCTTAATACGTTTCCACGGTTTCCAGTAGGTACTAAACGGAACATCTAAATCTAATTTACCCTCATCAACTAATTTCATTAGGGCTGGTAAGGGGCCTAAAATTTTAGTCACCGAAGCCAAATCGTAAATATCATCCAAAGCTACGGGCTGAATACTGTCATAGGTATGAAACCCATAGCTTTGATGAAAAACAACAGTACCATTTTGCGCCACCAACACCTGCGCTCCAGGAAACGATTGGTTTTTTATACCATTCGTTATGATAGAATCCACCTCCTTACCAACCAAAAAACTATCAACTTCAACTGGAGCTAACATATTGACCTCCAAATGCTGTGACTGCATTTGGATACATAATAAACCTATGAGTATGATAAAAAAATACTTCATTCCAGATTGAATTTAAGATTACCTTAGACACCTATTAAAAGATATTGAATGCTTACTTCCAATACCCCATTTAAGTTGTAGTTCGTCTTATGCGTTAGGATTTTTTTTTCTAATTCGCTTGTATAATTTAATACCTAACATCAGTAAAATCCCCAGGCCTATAATGCCCAGTACTCCAAAAACCCAGCTAAACGTGGTTTTCAAAATCACCAAGAAAACTATTGCAAAAAGAATGATAGTCGCACCCTCATTCCAAATACGCATATAGTTCGATGTAAACCTGATATCATCATTTTGAAACTTATTGAATATCCAGTGGTTCCGCAAGTGATAGGCAATTAGGAGCACCACAAAGCCAAGTTTTATATGCATCCAAGGTTGCTGTAACCAAGCTGGCTGTAAAACCAATAGCCAGATTGCAAAAATAGTTGCAAGGACCGCAGAAGGCCATGTAATAATATACCAAAGCCGTTTGGTCATCAATTTTAATTGTTCGGATAGTATTTCCTTATCTGGAGATGGTTTTTGCCATGCTTCGATATGATAGATAAATAACCTAGGAATATAAAAAAGGCCCGCAAACCAAGTAATCACAAAAATCAAGTGCAAGGCTTTTATATAGTTGTAATGTTCGGTCATTCAAGTTCAAATGTCAAGCCTACGCACCGCAGGAGGGTTCAAAAATCAAATTTAGTATCTTTTTGACGAACCGAAATATAAGTCGGCAGAAAAGAGACTATTACGTTTCGTTTAAAACAGCTTTACGCTGTGCGCCTTACATTCTTTCTACCCTCTAACAGCTAACCACTCACTTTTATAACCGAATAGCACCAATACCAGCATCCCATAACTTGGTATTGAATTCAGGTATGGATGTTTTCATAAAGGTATCAGCCTTACTTCTAAAATTATTCCATTGGGCATCGAGCTCTATCTTTCTATCCTTTGAAGCTTGGTTTACTCGTGGAATCGTACTATTTGTAGCATCAATTAAAAACAGATATTCGGCTGTGAATTTATTAGGAAAATTCTCTACATCATCATAGGCTTGTGACTTTCTTTGAATCATATCTTTATCCCAAGCATCTAATTGATTTAATAATTTTTTCCCTTCTTCCTTTACAGATGCATCTTTTACCTCATTTAAAACTACTTTGAGTTGCTGTTGTATTTTATGCAAATCGTTTACCGTATTGTGCATTGTAGTCAAACGCGCTTCCATATCAGACATGAAGGTATGGTATTCTGCGTACTGCTCGGGAGTTGTACTATAGGTTGGAATGGCAACAATTTCACCTTTAGTTGTCACTATTTTATCCTCTACTTTTAGCCTTATGGTATAACTGCCTGGTGGCACTACATGCCCACTAAAACGCGATTCAACATAGGTGCCATCAATACCCGGTAAAATTGCAGTTTCCATATCCCATACAAATCTATTCAGACCTTCCTTTTTAGGCAAAACAGGAGCTGGCGAAGGACCTCCTCCATTATGAGCTTTGTAATTCTTATCTTTTTCCGAAGAGAAACTACGAACAGTTTTTCCCGCAGCATCTAAAATATCCATGGCAATTACTGTTGAATCTTTTAATTTCGGTAGCTCATAATACAAGACCATTCCGTTTGCTGGGTTTACACCAGCAAGCGTATTTGTTCCGTCGAATTTCTCTGTATTGCCACTCATTGGACTGCCCCAAGAGCCGTTCATAGCATCATTTGGCTGATACATTTTTATTCCTTTTTGAGTGGACTCGTATTGTGATAATAGGGTTAAATCATCCAATATCCAAAATGCTCTTCCTGATGTAGCTACGATCAAATCACCTTGGTGAATTTTAATATCGGTTATAGGCGTTTTTGGTAAGTTTAGTTGAAAGGGCTTCCAACTTTGTCCGCCATTCCACGAGAGATACAATCCTTTTTCGGTGCCTGCATAAAGCAAGTCTTTTTGAGTGGGGTCTTCGCGTACCACTCTAGTAAAAGCGCCATTTGGAATTCCTGTATTAATACTGGTCCATGTTTTTCCATAGTCCGTGCTCTTATAGAATGCCGGCGTATGGTCATTGAATTTATATTTTGTAGTTGCTATATAGACCGTTGCCTTATCATGCGGAGAAACCTCAATAGCATTCACCAAAGATTCACCTAAGTTCTTTGGTGTAATGTTTTGCCAGCTCTCTCCATTATCCTTCGTAATATGAACATACCCATCATCGCTACCCGTGTAAAAGATACCAGCCTCATGTGGTGATTCTATCACATAAGCTAAGGTACCATAGTTCTCTGCGCCTACTGCTTCATTTGTATATGGACCGCCGCCATTGCCTTGTTTAGCATCGATATCACGAGTTAAATCGGGAGACATTTCTTCCCAAGTAACGCCCATGTCACGTGTACGTAATAAAAGTTGTGCCCCATGGTAATAGGTATTGGGTTCATGTTGTGATTTTAATGTTGGCGCATTCCAGTTATACAAATATTTCATATTCCGTGCTTCCCGTCCTAAATATTGAATTGGTGAAGCCATAACTTGGGTTGATGCTTTCGATTCCATATCCAAAATATCAATGGTACCTAAATAACTTCCGCCCATCACATACCTCGGGTTATCAGGATCAAAGGCCAAAAAGGCACTTTCGCCACCAGCAGACGGACTAAAATCGGACATGGTAATCCCACCTCTTCCCACGGACATGTTGGCAATCATTGCAGAAGAATAATCCTGTTGTCCTGCGTAGATTTTATATGGAAAAAGGTTATCCGTATTGATTCGGTAAAATTGTCCTGTAGGCATATTCACCTGCGAAGACCATGTTTTTCCAAAGTCAAAAGTGACCCCTGCACCTCCATCATCTGCAAGTACCATATTTTTTGAATTGGAAGGATTAATCCATAAATCATGTGTGTCTCCGTGCGGAACATCGACTTTGTTCCAAGTCTTTCCACCATCTAAAGAACGTAAGGCTGGGGCACTCAATACATACACAATATCCTCATCTTGTGGATCGGTAAATACCTCAATATAATACCATGCACGTTGCGTTAATCGATTATCGCCATTGACCATAGTCCACGTTTTTCCGGCATCGTTAGAAACATACAACCCTCCTTTATCCGCGTTTGAATCACTTTCAATTAAAGCATATACCTTATTTGAATTCGCGGGACTCACAGAAATTGCCATTTTCCCTTTTTCCTTAGGAAGACCTTCGGTTAGTTCGGTCCAGGTTTCACCGGCATCCGTTGATTTATAGAGTCCGCTACCTTCGCCTCCACTGACCACCATATTCGGTTTGCGTTGGTGCTCCCACATGGCAGCATACATAATTTCAGGATAATTAGCGTCCATAGAAAGTTCTACTGCACCTGTTAATCCATTTACAAAAAGTGTATTCTTCCAAGTTTTACCACCATCGGTAGATTTATAAACCCCACGCTCTTTATTCGGACCATACAATTGCCCTTGCGCCGCCACATAAACAATATCGGGATTCGTTGGATGAATGATAACGCGTGAAATGTGTTGCGTTGCTTTTAGCCCCATATGCTTCCAAGTTGCCCCAGCATCTGTAGATTTGTACACTCCATCTCCATAAGAAGACATCACCCCTCGCGGTGCATGCTCGCCCATACCTACATAAATAATATTGGTATTATAGGTAGAAACGGCCACCGCACCTACAGAACCCATCTCAAAAAAGCCATCAGAAATATTGTTCCATCGCTGGCCAGCGTCTTCTGTTTTCCAAAGTCCGCCACCAGTTGTTCCCATATAATAGGTCATTGGATCGCCGATTACACCCGAAGCAGTAACAGAACGGCCACCTCTGAATGGGCCAATATTTCGGAATTTTAGTGGTTTAAAATAGTCTTCTGCCGTCTGGGCAAAGGTTATTGTTGTAGTTAGCAATGCTAGAATTAGAAGTCGGAGATTGTTTTTCATTTGAGTTTGTGTGTGGTATTTTATTCGATACTTTTTAGTGCTGAATCTTCGCTTTTAGTACCAACGTAAGATTGGCCATGACTTAGTGCTGTAATATACAAAGTATTTAAGTCTTATTAAACCAAAAAGAGAAGAAGGTCTTCGTCCAATTCAGCACCAATAGACTCTTTAAAGAAATAAAGACTTTTGTAGCCCAAATGACTAACGCCGCTATAGACTCAAATAAACAGATTCAAAAAAAAGGGGAGGTATAATAATTCTTAAATTAATATGATACGTAACGAGTAGCTGCTATTCCCCCACTGATTTGTATTTAGAGAATCGATTTGCAGGTGTTAAATATTTCAACTAATTTTCAAAAGGAATAGTGATTTCCATCACCTAACATCCGATACTACAAACAACCAACCCTCATATATTATTTTATGAATTCAAAAAAATTGCTCCTTTGGTCTATTACCGTTGCGTTCGGAGGTTTTCTTTTTGGCTTTGATACCGCAGTGATTTCTGGAGCAGAACAAACCATCCAAAAATTATGGGGTCTAAGTGATACCATGATTGGCCAAACAGTGGCAATGGCGCTTTATGGCACTGTAATTGGCGCTTTATTCGGAGGTTTTCCAGCGGATATTTTAGGACGGAAGAAAACCCTAATATGGATTTCTATCCTATATTTTATTTCAGCGGTAGGCTCTGCCCTTGCTCCTGAAGTATATTCATTAATGTTTTTTCGTTTTATTGGCGGTCTTGGTGTGGGAGCATCCTCAGTTGTGGCGCCAATGTATATCTCTGAAATAGCTCCGGCTCATAAAAGAGGACAATTGACCGCTCTTTTTCAATTCAATATTGTTGTCGGAATCTTGATTGCTTATCTATCAAATTATTTTATTGGTGGAGCAGGTGACGGTAATTGGAGGTGGATGCTTGGTATAGAAGGTTTTCCAGCCTTGGCATTTATTATCATGATATTATTTGTGCCGAGAAGCCCTAGATGGCTGATTGTTAAAAGAGGATTAGTTGAAGAGGCGAAACGAGTTTTAGATATCATAGACCCGAGTACATCGGATCAACAATTAAAAGCGATTCAAGACCATAAAGACAGTACTAATAAAGTGGGTTTTAAAGAGTTTTTTTCAGGTAAGTTCAATCTTCCCATTATGCTGGCTTTTTTAATCGCTTTTTTTAACCAGCTTTCGGGCATAAATGCAATTATCTATTATTCCCCTAGGATTTTTGCGGACACCGGTATGGCCGAAAGCTCTGCGCTTTTATCTTCTGTTGGTGTTGGTGTGGTAAATTTAGTAGCCACGCTCTTGGGGATGTTCTTGATAGATAAAATGGGTCGTAAATTTCTCATGTACGTTTGTTCCTTTGGTTATATTATAACCTTGGGTCTCATATCTGCAGCATTTTATACAGGAATAGGTCAAGGGACCTTTCTGATTCCAGTATTAATTTTTATGTTTATAGCTTCCCATGCAGTAGGTCAGGGAGCGGTTATTTGGGTGTTTATTTCCGAGATTTTTCCAAATAGTGTGCGTTCTTACGGCAATTCTTTGGGTTCAGGAACGCATTGGGTTTTTGCTGCCATCATTGCGGGAACATTCCCATATATAGCCAGTACCTTAGGTGCAGGAACCACCTTCGCGATATTTGCTTTTATCATGGTTTTCCAGCTACTATTTGTTTGGAAAATGATGCCAGAGACAAAAAACAAGACCTTGGAAGAAATTGAAGAAATGTTGATTGACCCAAAGAAATAACTATAAAAGCAACGATAATGAAAGATAGGTTTATTGACAAGGTGGTTTTAATAACTGGCAGTAGTTCAGGGATTGGTCGTGGTGCCGCCCTTACTTTTGCTGCTCAAGGGGCAAAGGTCGTGTTGGCCTCACGTTCTCAGGATGCCAACCAAGAGCTTCTCGATGAAATTCAAAAAAATGGGGGTTCGGCAATTTTTGTGAAGACTGACATCACCAAAACAGAAGATATTGCTAATATGGTAAAGCGCACTATTTCGGAATATGGTAAGCTTGATATTGCAGTAAACAACGCAGGTGTAGAAGGCACTCCCGATGTTAAAACCGCGGATTATGACGAACAGGTTTGGGATCAAGTAATCGACATTAACTTAAAGGGGGTCTGGTTATCTATGAAGTATGAGATTCCTGAGCTATTGAAAGAAGGTGGTGGGGTTATTATAAACATTTCCTCCTTGGCAGGTCTCCAAGGTGGAGGTGCGGGTATCGGCTACCATGCCTCAAAATTCGGTGTAGTTGGCATGACCAAGGCAACTGCATTAGAATACGCTAAAGATAATCTTAGGGTTAATGCGGTTTGCCCTGCTGTTATAGAGACACCGATGGCAGAACGTGCTTTTGATACCGACGAAAAAAGAAACCATGCTATTGATTTTCATCCAGTAGGAAGGTTTGGTACCGTAGATGAGGTGGTAAGTACAATTTGTTGGTTAGCGTCTAATGAGGCTTCATTTATAACAGGATCGGCTGTAGCTGTCGATGGTGGTGCAAACTTATAGATTAGATGAAAGTAAAAGGGAAGATTATACCTGGTTATGGAGTAGCGTCTGGAAACGGGCAAGATTCACGGTACCCAGAAGGAACACTAAGATTACAATATCCTTTTTTTAAAGAAAGGGGACTTGATCTTGGAAATTATTTTTTGGGAACGCTCAACATAGATATTTCGCCATTTCGCTATAAGATTAAAAACCCAAGCTATTTTTTTGAAGCTATTGATTGGTCAAAGCATATTCCACCTGAAAACTTTTACTTTTTTAATATCACCTTAATTTTCGAAGGGAATCGCCATCAAGGGCTCATATATATGCCTGGACCAGAAACCAAAGTAGACCATGAGCAACTATCAACGGTGCTGGAAGTCATAGCACCTCCCTTAAAAAATATGCATACAGGCCAAATTGTATATTTGGAAATAGACGAAGAAAGCTTAGAAATTTCAAAAGCCTAGCTTATCCATGTAGTTTCAAACTGAAACGAATAATGCACTCCAAATTTGCCAGTCCACAAAACATCTCCCTCAATCCCTCCTTTAAAGGAGGGACCTTACATTCAAAATAACAAATACGCTACAAACAAAAGCATAACGCTATAACGATTACTCCTCTACAAACAAATAATTCAATTTTAATTCATTAAAAGCACCGTTGAAATCCTGCAACTCTTTGTCGAGCATAGAATCAAAAGCTTTTAATTGTGTTTCAATTTTGCCTGTGAGTTCCTTTTGAACAGCCATATCCTGATCCGTAGGTGGAAAATCGTCTATGCCCACCAAGCGGTTTAAATGCGCCAATTTATTCGTCAACCGAATGGGGAAATTCAAAGGGTCTTGACCACTTCTGTTCTGCGTTTGGTACAAGGCCTTTTCGATTTTACTGAATTCCTCTTTCATTGCTTTTGCCTTTTCTACCAAGGCTTCTGTTTGCTCGCTGTCTTTGTATTGTTTAGCAAAAGCATCTAATTGAGTATTAACCCCTCTTATTTTCTTGATAGATTCATGTGCCTTATTAATCGTTGCATTGATACTTGAAATAAAATCGTGCTGCTTTTGCATATCGGCTATGGATACCTCAGCCCGTGGATCGGGTATAATGGTGAACACTTGCGATTGACTATCGCCGTTCACATTCAGATGTACTTTATACTTTCCAGGTACTGCTTTTGGTCCGTTGAAGCCCGCTGCCCAGAAAATCATACCTTCTAAGGTTTCGGCTTTTTTACCACGTGTATTCCACACATGAGTGTTCCCTCCTTTTTCGACTTTTAGCTTCCTGTCCTTTTCTTTGGACGTATTATTGAATGATGCCAACGTATCTCCGGCCATGGTCGTATAGGTGATTGCAATACTATCTTTCTCAGCAAGGTTCTTCAAATAAAAATTAGAAATCACGCCGTTTGGATGATTCATACCTTCTGTTTTTGAAGGCTCACTGCTTGTGCGACCTTTGGTACGATAACTATCTTTTGGTTGGTATAGAATAGACGCCATACTCTTCTTTCCTGCATCTAATTGATGAAGGACGGTAAGATCATCTAAAATCCATAAGCTTCTTCCTTGGGTAGCTACAATTAAGTTGTTGTCTTTGATAGCCAAATCGGTAATTGGAACGATAGGAAGATTCATTTGAAACGGACTCCAATTCGCGCCATCATCAAAAGAAATATACATTCCTGTTTCGGTACCAGCATAGAGTAAGCCTCTTCTTTTTGGGTCTTCACGAACGACCCTTGTAAAATGCTCCTTATTTATACCGTTCGTTATTTTCTTCCATGTCTTCCCATAATCAGTTGTCTTATAAAGGTAGGGAGCAAAGTCACCCAACTTGTATTTGGTTGCTGCCACATAGCAAGTTCCCTCATCAAAAGCGGAAGGTTCTATGCTGTTTATCATATTCCATTCTGGCATTCCTGCGGGAGTTACATTTTCCCAATTAGCACCTCCATCTTTGGATACATGAATTAATCCGTCATCACTTCCTACCCATAACAATCCTTCTTTTAGGGGACTCTCATTAGCTGCGAAAATGGTACAGTAATATTCTACTCCTGTATTGTCTTGCGTAATTGGTCCACCACTAGATACCAATTTGTCAGGATCGTTTCGTGTTAAATCATCAGAAAGCAAATCCCAACTTTGACCTTCATTCGTACTCATATGCACATGCTGCGAAAAGGTATACAATTTCTTAGGGTCGTGCTTACTAAATATGATAGGGAAATTCCACTGAAATCGATATTTCATTCCATCTGCGCCATATCCCATTGGGTTATCAGGCCAAACATTGATACCTCTAACGGTTCCTGTTTCGTGGTTTACACGGGTAAGGAATCCGCCATAAGAACCTCCGTAAACAATATCATTATTCAAAGGATCAACCGCAATATGAGCGGACTCACCACCTGCAGTTTCTTCCCAATCATCTTCGCTAATACTGTTACCATCGCTGCGGTGATTAACGCGCAACGTAGAATTATCTTGCTGAGCTACATAAATACGATACGGATGCGAATTATCAGTCGTCACGCGATAATACTGTGCCGTGGGTTGGTTGTGATAGGTGCTCCATGTCTCACCAGCGTCATAGGAAATCTGGGCACCACCATCATCACCAATAATCATCCGCTTCGAATCTTCAGGTGCAATCCACAAATCGTGGTGGTCGCCATGGGGAGCATTGAAGGTATTAAACGTCTTTCCGCCATCAGTTGAACGGTGATAGCGTACATTCATTACATACACCGTATTCTCATCTTCAGTATCTGCGTACAAACGGGTATAGTACCAAGCACGTTGGCGCAGTTTCCGTTCGCTATTTATCTGTGTCCACTCTTTTCCACCATTATCAGAGCGATATAACCCTCCTTTTTCTTTGTTTTCCACTAAGGCCCAGACACGCTCAGAATTTTTTGGGGAAACCGTTACTCCAATGATACCCAAGGTATCTTTTGGAAAGCCTTCATTCTTTGAAATCTCTGTCCATGTTTCACCACTATCGGTACTCTTCCATAAACCAGAACCGTCGCCACCACTGCTTAAACTGTAAGGCGTACGTTGCGCAAGCCATGAAGAAGCATATAAAATACGTGGATTGTTAGGGTCTAAAGTAAGGTCTACAAAACCAGATTGGTCGTTGACGAACAATTTTTTGCTCCATGTTTTTCCACCGTCAGTACTTTTATAAATACCCCGGTCTTGTGTAGGCTTGTAAATATTACCGAGTACAGCCGCATATACAATATCTGCATTGGTAGGGTGAATTCGAATTCGCGGTACATGGCGACTATTTTTTAATCCAGCGGATATCCATGTTTTGCCTCCGTTTTCTGTTTTCCAAATACCATAACCTGAAGAGACATTACCACGAAGGGTTTTTTCACCACCACCTACATAAATAACATTCGGGTCACTTTTCGCTACTTCAACAGCACCGATACTACCCCCAAAATAACCATCTGAAATATTAGCCCACGTACGGCCACCATCTAATGTTTTCCAAACACCACCACCTGCAGCACCAAAATAAAAGAGATTGGGTTCGCCAGGCACGCCAGTTACAGCAGCAGATCGCCCTCCACGATGTGGTCCAATAGAACGATACTCCATACTGGAATACAAATCTTCAGGATATGCAACGGTAATCTGGTCAGATTTCTTTTTTCTTTGAGCTTCTAATGAATTAGGAATCAGGAATAAAGCAAGCATAAGGATGCTTGCCAAAGTGTAGATAGTTTTCATTTCTTTAAGTCTTGTAATTAGTCAAGCTTAAAAGTAATGAAAAACAGGGGATCTGTAAAGAAGGATACTAAGTCGTTTCCTTGTTTTTTTTCTCTTTCATGAATTTATTATATTTTTTTCTGGTTTTTATGTATTCATTGACACTAAATACCAATAATGCCAGTGAAACAAAAAGTAAAAAAATGATTACTATCTCCATATTATGCCCCATTTATAGTTAATGAGACACAACCTTTTTCAAAAAGTCACTTCTTTATTCTGTTTTAGGCTAATTTCTAAATTTTTGATTGAACAAAAAATTACGAACTCAACGTATTCTTAACCTCTTTCCTCAAAAAATAACCAGTAACCAAGGTCGCAAATACATCTGCAATTGGAAAAGAAATCCACACTCCCAATTCCCCTAGATAGTTAGGAAGAATAAGGATTAGGGGAATAAAGAAAAACCCTTGCCGCGACAAGGTCAACAACAAAGCGGGCACTGCCTTTCCAATAGCCTGAAAATAGGCTGCGCCTATAAGTTGTAAGGCAATAATGGGCGTTGCGGCAAAAACCCAGCGCATTGCCGAAGGGGTATTTTCCAGCACAAAAGCATTAGTGTCTAGCTCTAATTGGGTCATTCCTTCTTTAGAGCTTAGGAAAAGGTTTGCAATCTCTGCCGGAAAAATAAACAGACCAATAAATACAATGGTGGCAAGCACACTAGCATATACTATCGCCGTATTAATCACCTGACGAACACGCTCGTATTTCTTCGCTCCATAATTAAATCCTGCAATAGGCAAAAACCCTTGCGTTACCCCAAAAACGGGAAAAAGGGCAAACATGAGCATGCGGCCTATAATTGCATAGACCGCAACCATAGCCTCCCCACCCAAACTAAAAAGTATATTGTTCATCAATAAATAAACAACACTAGTAGTGGCCTGCCTTGCCAAGGTCACCAAGCCTAAGGACGAAATTTCCTTTACTATGGGTAGTTGCAATAGAAAACTTTTCCAGTTTGGTTTTAATTCAGAATTATTGGAAAGAAAAAAATAGAGCACATAGCTGAAACACAATACATATCCGATGGTGGTTGCCCATGCCGCACCTGCCATACCCCAATCAAAGACATAGATAAAAAGGTAGTCCATGATCAGATTACCCACAGATGGAATAATCATCGCTATCATGGCGAATTTTGGTTTTCCCTCTGCACGTATCACCGTATTGCCCATCATACAGAGCCCTAAAAAAGGAATCCCGTACAGGACAATCGTATAATATATTTTGGCAGGTTCAAAAATGGCACCTTTCCCGCCAAAGGCAGGTATAAGATCATCTACAAAATAGAGGCCTAGCGCTGCCATTCCAACAGTAACCAAAACAGTTAAGGTTACTTGATTTCCAAACGTTGCTACCGCCTTTGTATAATTATTAGCACCTAAAGCTCGGGAAACAATACTAGAACCGCCTATTCCGATGGCCATACCAAGGGCTCCTATAAAGAAGGAGACCGGCAAAACTACATTTATAGCTGCAATAGCGATGGAGCCAATCCAATTTCCAACAAAGATAGAATCGACCAAAATATTCAAGGACATCACCAGAATTCCAATACTTGCTGGCACTGCCTGTTTTACCAATAGTTTCCCTATCGGCTCCGACCCTAATTGTTCCGATGATACGTTGGCCATAGTTAAAAGCTATCCTTAATATTAGATGTAAAGACCTTTAAAGATTATCAATGCTGTAGTAAATACATTGATGTCATATTAATAACTTAAAATAGCAACCAAGGAAACGATTGCTATTTTAAAAATCTAATTTTCCAATTCGCACAAGTGTTGGGATCAGTCACACGCCACCGCATCTAGCTTTCCAGTCTTTTCCCAATCATTCACCCATTTCGCCATCACGCTTACCCAAGCATCATTATCGTTTAAACAAGGAATATGTTTGTAATGCTCTCCTCCGGCCTCCTCAAATTCTTCCTTACCTTCCATGGCAATCTCCTCCAAAGTCTCTAAGCAATCGCTTACAAATGCAGGCGTAATGACTGCTAAACTCTTAACACCCTCTTTGGCCAAACGCTCAAATTCGTAGTCCGTATAAGGTTTTAACCAAGGGTCGCCCGCTAATCTAGATTGGAAAGAGGAACTTACCTGTTCTTCCGGCAAGCCTAAGTAGGCTTTTACCATTTCCGTGGTGTCATATACTTGATGTCTATAGCAGGTGTTATGCGCAACAGAATTTATCTTACAGCAAGTCCCATCAATTTTACAGTGAAATTTAGTGGGGTCGCTCTTTCTAATATGGCGTTCCGGAATACCGTGGTAAGAGAATAATATATGATCGTAGTCAAAATCTTTTAAGCCATCTAGAATGCTCTCGGAAAGCGCTTGTATATAATCTGGATGCTTGTAAAAAGCAGGCAACGTAGTAACCTTCATTTTAGGGAAGCCCTTTTGTTGTTCCTCCAAAGTTTTTACTACTACCGTCTCGTAGGAAGACATAGCGTAATGTGGATACAAAGGCACTAAAAGCACATCGTCAATTCCTTGATCTTCCAATTCTTTTAAACCCTCTTTTATGGACCCGCTCCCGTAACGCATTCCCAAAGCTACCGGCATATCCGTATGCTTTTTAAGCTTATTCGTAAATTTCTCTGAAAGTATAATCAACGGCGAACCTTCTTCCCACCATATTTTGGCGTAGGCCTTCGCCGATTTTTTAGGTCGCGTTTGTAAAATAATACCTTTTACTAAAATTGCCCTTAGCCATTTAGGAGCATCGATAACGCGTTCATCCATTAAAAATTCGTCCAGATAAGGCTTAACATCTTTGGGTGTGGGGCTATCTGGCGAACCCAGATTAACCAATAAAATTCCTTTCATAGCGCAACTTATTTTAATACAAAAATAAGCTTTGCATCCTATTTAAACCATAGGTGTAGCCCTTACTTTTTTTGATTGTGATATAAGAAGATTCAATATTTGTACATTAACAACTTTCTTTTCAGTATCATACCGCCTTAAATTAAATTTATGGATCGCTTTTTTAATCATTTTTCAAATAAATCGCTGTTAGCGCTTTTCATAGCATTTATTGCATTTTTAGTCCTTTATTGGAGCGTGTTGCTGGCATTGCGAAAATTAGGCAAAGATCCTAAGTACCTGCTTCCAAAAGGGGTTATGAAAAAATTGGCCTTACCTATTTTTATGATTTTTGTCTCGATTGTCATACGAATGGAGTCGTTAAGATTGCTTTTGGGTCTAGAAAGTGAGGCATTCCTATTTAAGAAGGTGAGCACCTTATTCTTTATTTTTTCCATGACCTGGCTCATTGTGGTTATACTTAAAGTAATCAAACGAATAGTCATCAACAATTATGATGTCAATGCAGCAAACAATCTAAAAGCCCGTAAAATCTATACGCAGTTTAATATTTTGGAACGCATTTTTATTTTTATGGTAGTCATCCTTGCCATTGGTTTAGCACTCATGACATTCGATGAAATTCGCGAAATAGGGATAAGTGTCTTTGCCTCTGCTGGAGTTGCAGGAATCATCATCGGTTTTTCAGCACAAAAGTTAATAAGCACCATCCTGGCCGGAATACAGATTGCTATCGCCCAACCCATAAAGTTGGATGATGTGGTCATCGTGGAAGGAGAATGGGGACGTATAGAGGAAATTACCTTGACCTATGTTGTCGTTAAAATTTGGGATAAACGCAGATTAATCCTTCCTACGCCTTATTTTATTGAAAAGCCTTTTCAGAATTGGACCAAGAGCTCCTCTGACATTTTAGGAACGGTTTTTTTACATATGGATTATAGGGTACCCTTTGATGAACTCCGAACAGAGTTAACCGCGATTTTAAAAAGCACAGACCTTTGGGACGGCGAGGCTAATAATATTCAAATAACAGATAGTAAAGCAGGTTTTGTTGAAGTAAGAGCTATGGTAAGTGCTAAAGATGCCTCGGACGCATGGGATTTACGGGTACTCGTAAGAGAAAAGTTAATTACTTTTCTGCAGCAAAAGTATCCTGATAGTATTGCTCACAATAGAGTGATGTTAACCGAGACGAGCACAGGTAGAAAATAAAAATATATCTTTAAACTTAAATTGGTTTTTATGAAACGCTGCTATATTTACACCTTTCTATTACTCTCCATTTTTCAGGGGTTGGCACAACAAATTACCTGCTCCCCAAAAGATAAACAGGCCGTTGAGAATAAGACTATAGAAATCGATGGTCTATTAGAAAGCGATTTTGGAAAAACTGTAGTAGCTGTTGGCAAGACATTTATGGGAACTCCTTATGTTGCCAAAACGTTAGAGATTGGCGAAACAGAATCACTTGTCGTAAACCTACAAGGACTGGACTGTACCACTTTCATAGAGAATGTTCTTGCTTTTAGCCTGATGCTTAAAAACGACCAAGTTGATTTTTCAGATTTCACGGAAACACTAGAATCCATAAGGTATATGGATGGAAAACTGGACGGCTACGGTTCACGATTACACTACTTTACCGATTGGATACGTAGCAATCAAAAGAAAGGGCTTTTAGAGAATGTTACAGCAGAGATAGGCGGGATTGCCAAAGAAAAAGACATCAATTTTATGGGTACGCACAGAGATCTTTATCCGTTTTTGAGGGATGATGCAAACTTTGAAAAAATACTAGCTACGGAAAAAGAACTTGCTCAAGAAACCTTTTGCTATTTGCCACAAGACAAGATTCAAGTTAATGAACATTTGATACAGACCGGAGATATTATCGCTTTGGCAACCTCTATAAATGGACTGGATGTAACACATACCGGAATCGCTACACGAGAAAAAGATGGCCGCATTCATTTATTACATGCTTCCACCGGCTCAATGGAAGTTGAAGTCACCAAAAAACCCTTGGCCGACTATTTAAAAGGCGTTAAAAAGAATATCGGTATTTTGGTAGCGCGGCCTAAAGTTTAAGAATTATAAAGTAATACGGAATTTCTATTACTGCGCCAACTCGGTCATATATTTCTTAGGTGTAGTGCCGTATTTCTTACGAAACGCAGCGATAAAATGGCTGGAAGTACTATAACCTATTCGCAAGCCAATTTCGTTTACATTATATTGCCCAGAATCGAGTAATCTACGTGCATACTCCATCTTATAATCAAACAGAAAGCTATAAACAGAATCGCCATAAATCTGCTTAAACCCTTCTTTCAAACGCTTTAAGCTGAGGCCTACTTCCTGTGCTAATTGGTTCAGGGAAGGTGGCTCGGCCATATTGGCGATTATTAGTTCTTTGGCGCGCCGTATACGTTTCACGTTATCCTCATCTACCAAAAACGGACACTGTTCTAAATCGGCGTCGGCACTTTTATTAAAATAGAGCGAGATAAGCTCATACACTTTTCCTTTTATATATAATTTTTTGATGGTAGGATGCAGATTGTAACTGATCATTTGACTCAAAACCACAGCAATCGCAGGGGTAACTGCCTCCTGAGCGTAATACTTCTTTTCTTTGTTCTCGGTATTTAAAAAAGGAATATAGCTGGCTTCATCAGAAAATAGAGAATGAAACTTACGTATGGTCATCACTACCGAAACCATCCACGAACCAGGCACCAAGGAAAGATTTAAAGGTAAATCTTGCTTTGTATTGTAAAGTAATAAGGAGTTTTCTTCAGAAACATCGAGCGCATAATTACCATCGTTGAACAAAAAGGTTCCATTACCTTTTAAGCAAAAGTGAAATTGGATGTAACGTTTATCAATTTCCCTCTTTATTTGGACATCATTTACCGTATCGTTCTGAATTTTAAGCACATAAAACCCATCATCGACCAAAATTTCATCAAATGAACCTATAGCGACATTTTTTAATTTCATTGCCTTGCGTTTTATCTGTATTCTATTTAGATTCTTTCTAAATAATAAAGTTTAAAAACCTATTTTCACCCCTAAAAATAGGCTATTTCATCCCAAATTTAATGAATTACGTCTAAAAATACTTTAATCGATATTAATTGTTCTTCTAGCGTTACTTTTATAAAATGCTTGCTTCTATTTTTGTATCGCTTTATGAAGGACTACCATATCTCCAAACACAACTCCTTTTACACCATTGGCCTTAACTATAAAAAGGCGGATGAAGTGGTGCGTGGAAAATTTAGTCTGAGTGAAACAGCCATAACACAGTTACTAATTACTGCAAAAGAACAAGGCCTAGACGGTCTTTTGGCCACCTCTACCTGCAACCGCACAGAGCTTCATGGTTTTGCACAACATCCTTATCAACTTATCAAGCTACTTTGCGAGCATTCCAATGGCACCGTAGAAGAATTTCAAGATATCGCATATGTGTATAAGAACAAAGAGGCTATAGGTCATTTGTTTAGGGTAGGCACTGGTTTGGACAGTCAGATACTAGGCGATTTTGAAATTATAAGTCAGATAAAACAAAGTTTTAATCGTTCTAAAAAGCTAGGTATTGCCAATCCGTTTTTGGAACGTTTATGCAATGCGGTCATTCAAGCAAGTAAGCGTATAAAGAACGAAACCGAGATTTCTTCAGGAGCCACGTCAGTAGCTTTTGCATCAGTACAATACATAATGAAAAATGTATCGGATATCGCGGAAAAAAATATTTTACTCTTCGGTACAGGAAAGATTGGACGGAACACCTGCGAAAACCTTATCAAGCATACCAAAAACCCACACATTACGCTTATTAACCGCACAAAGGAAAAAGCGGATAAAGTAGGTGGGAAATTTAATCTAACGGTTAAAGATTATGGCGATTTACAAGCCGAAATACGAAAAACGGATATTTTGGTGGTAGCCACAGGTGCTCAGAAACCAACTGTATCCAAGGAATTAATACATACCAAAAAACCCTTATTGATACTAGATCTTTCTGTTCCGAAAAATGTGGACGATGAAGTATCTAAATTGGAACATGTAAGCGTAGTTTATCTTGATCAACTATCTCAAATGACAGATGAAACACTGGAACGTAGAAAACAATTCATTCCAGCTGCCGAAGCGATTATAGAGGAAGCAAAAGTAGATTTTACGCAATGGTTGGAAACGCGAAAATTTGCGCCGGTTATTAAAGCGTTAAAAATGAAATTAAACACCATGAAGGTGGAGGAGCTTGACTATCAATCCAAAAAAACAAGCGGTTTTGATCCCGAACATGCAGAAATTATATCTGACCGCATTATTCAAAAAATTACGAAACAGTTCGCCAATCACCTAAAAGACGAAAACGTAGACTCTGACTCCAGTTTAGAGCTTATCCAAAAAGTTTTTCAAATACAACTGGATCAAAAATGAGTAGAACCATAAGAATAGGTACACGCGACAGTGAATTGGCGCTATGGCAGGCCAATACAGTAAAGAATCAATTAAAAGCACTTGGTCATAAGGTACAAATCGTTAAAGTAAAATCTGCCGGGGACCTTATTTTAGACAAGCCCTTGTACGAACTAGGCATTACTGGTATTTTCACAAAAACCTTGGATGTTGCCATGCTTAATGGTGATGTGGACATTGCTGTGCATTCTATGAAGGATGTTCCCACGGCGCTACCACAAGGAATTGTGCAAGCCGCGGTACTAAAACGTGCGAATTATTTAGACATCTTGGCTTTCCATGACAATGAAGAGTTTCTAGGGCAGCGCGAAGGAGTAATAGCAACCGGAAGCCTAAGAAGAAAAGCACAATGGCTTAACCGATATCCTACCCATACTGTTGTAGACCTTAGGGGAAATATAAACAGCAGGTTAGAAAAACTGAACAATAACGATTGGAACGCAGCTATTTTTGCCGCTGCAGGACTAGAACGTATAGGTCTGGAACCAAAAAACACGATCGGACTTACATGGATGCTTCCCGCGCCAGCACAAGGAGCTATTATGGTCGTAGCCATGGAAAACGATGAAGAAGTACGTGAGATCTGTGCACAACTAAATGACGAAGAAACAGATACCTGTACCCGTTTGGAACGCGAGTTCCTAAGAGAATTGGAAGGTGGCTGCTCCGCACCCATTGGCGCCCTTGCTTATATAAATAACGAAAATGTAGTAACCCTAAAAGGGGTACTGTTAACCTTGGACGGCTCCAAAAAACTGGAAGCTGAACTAACCGCTCCTTTAGGCAAACACGAAGGCTTAGGTTTCGATTGTGCAAAAAGCATCCTAAGTCGAGGGGGGAAACGTCTCATGAACGAGTTATCCAACAGTGCGCTAAAAACACAGGTGTTTTCTACAAAAAAACTAACCGACGCACAACTGCAAAGTTTTGCTACTTCAATCCGTGTAGACTCGGAAGATTTTATAAAAATAAGTCCTAATCGTGTTTCTCCATTGGTGCTTAAAACAAAAGCCAAAAATGCCATCTTCACCAGTAAAAATGCTGTTGAAGGACTACTGACAAATGTGAGTTCGGAAGAATTAGATTTTGAAAATATCTATTGTGTAGGTCGTAAAACAAGACGACTCATACAGAAAAAAATAGGAAAAGTAACGCACTTTGAAAACACTGCAGCTGACTTGGCCAATTATTTGGTAGAATACATTGAAGGTACAGAGGTCACGCACTTTTGTGGCAACCTTAGTTTGGACGAAATTCCAAAAACCTTGGAAGCTTCTAATATTACGGTAAACAGCATTGAAACTTACAAAACAAAGCTATCGGGCCAAGAAATAGATGACGCGGTGGAGGGCGTATGCTTTTTTAGTCCGTCGGGTATCGAAAGTTATTTACACAACAATACCCCCAATAAAGTCGCGTATTGTATCGGGGAAACCACTGCGAAGGAGGCAAGAAAGCATTTTAATAAGGTTGAAGTCGCGAAGATTCCCGATGTGGAAAGTGTTATTGATTTGGTAAACGAGAATTATAAAGAATAAACTTCATTTCGAGGAGCGTAGCTGCGATTGAGAAGCTATAAAACGCTGTAAATAGATTGAGCTTACACGCATCCATAATCCTCGCAATGACGAATAACAAACACCTATTATGATTAAGAACGATTTATTCCTAAGAGCACTAAAGGGCGAAACTGTCGAAAGGCCACCTGTTTGGATGATGCGCCAAGCTGGTCGTTATTTGCCCGAGTTTATGGAAATTAAGGCGAAGTATGATTTCTTTACCCGCTGCCAGACTCCAGAATTAGCTTCAGAAATTACGGTACAGCCCATTAGACGCTACGGTATGGATGCTGCCATTCTTTTTAGCGATATCCTGGTGATTCCACAAGCTATGAATATTGAGGTGGAAATGAAACCTAACTTTGGGCCCTATTTACCAAACCCTATACGTTCACAAAAAGACCTAGACTCTGTTATTGTTCCAGATGTGAATGACGCTTTAGGTTATGTAATGGAAGCGATAAAAGCTACCAAAGAAAAACTAAACGATGACATTCCACTTATAGGTTTTGCAGGTTCGCCGTGGACTATACTATGTTACTGCGTGCAAGGGCAAGGCAGCAAAAACTTTGATAAAGCCAAGGAACTTTGTTTTACCCAGCCCGTTGTAGCGCATGAGCTTTTGCAAAAAATAACGGATACTACCATCGCCTATTTAAAGGCAAAAGTAAAAGCAGGTGTAAATGCAGTACAAGTTTTCGATTCATGGGGAGGTATGTTATCTCCAGTTGATTATCAAGAGTTCTCCTGGAAATACATACAGCAGATTATTGATGCTTTAAAAGATGAAGCACCCGTAATCGTCTTTGGAAAAGGTTGTTGGTTCGCGTTGGGCGATATGGCCAAATCTGGTGCATCTGCTTTGGGTGTTGATTGGACCTGCTCTGCACGTAATGCACGCTATCTTTCTGGAGGAAAAATTACACTACAAGGCAACTTTGACCCTTCCCGTTTATTGTCACCACCGGCTCAAATCAAAAAAATGGTAACTCAAATGATAAACGAATTTGGAAAAGACCAATATATTGTGAATCTTGGTCATGGCATACTACCCAATATACCTGTGGAAAACGCTAGAGCATTTATTGATGCTGTTAAGGAGTATAAGCCTTTGTAAAAAATAGGCAGACACTAATTGCTTAGGTAATACCAATGAAATTCAACCTAAAAGGTTTCGAAATCGCTCCCATTCACGAAAAAGATGCATGGCGACTTTGTGACTTTATGGTCGCCAATAGCGAACGCTTTAAAAACGATTTTCCCGGAACCCTAAAACAAAACTTAAACCCAAGCCTTTCCGAACTATTCGTTGAACAAAAAACGAAACAGTTTGCTTCTGGAGAAGAATACTTGTTTACAATAAAGGAAGCCGAACATAGCGCTATTATTGGATTGATATATGTTAAGGAACTTCATACTAAAGAAGGACAAGGAGAACTAGCATATTGCATTGGTTACGCCCACGAAGGCAAAGGATATACAACCCATTTTTTAAACCAAATAATTCCATGGGCCTTTGATCACCTTGGATTGAATACCCTACAAATAATCGCACATAAAGAAAACATGGGTAGTACAAGAATTGCTGAGAAACTTGGCTTTACATGGCAGACCTCCCTTAAAGATGGACATAAACGGTACGATGGCACTGTCGTAAATATGGAACTTTATGAAAAATACCGCGCGGCACTATGAAGTTTTGGAATACGCTAAAGCGCGTAAATTTCAAAAGCTTGTTGGAGCTAATCGTATTATCCATTAAAAACCTGTTATTCCTTTATCCAACGTTTCTGGCCACTGCAACCTGCATGCGCATATCCACAGTACATTATGGTAGGGAACACTACAAAAATAAACCTGCCAACGCTTTTAGACACGCCTTTTGGAACTACCTCATCGCCCATAATTGTTCCAAATGGTGCAACAACCAATCGATAGTACTTCAATGGACCAAAACCATTACCGACTGGCACGAAAACGCTTTTGCTAACAGGGAGCTGCCGCGGGCAATGGACTTTCATAATAACGAAATCGGTAGAAATATATATATCCTTAATTCTTCACAACCCTTAGAAACAGTTATCCAACTGCTATTGGGTAAAACGCAGAATGCAATTCAAATCCAAAATACTAGTGACGTATCCAAGGCCTCAGACCTTCTCGTTTATATATGTCCTCCTGTAAAAGGAATAGCATGATATCTTTTTACTTTAGAACCTCTATAATTTTAAGATATTCTTAGGGACTTTATTTCTTACCTTATGGCACACTAAAACACTACTATGAAAACAAAACACTATTTTACAGGCCTACTCTTTTTGGCTTGCGTTGCCTTTGTTCAAGCACAAATGACAAAAATAACGTCCGTTGAAGGTATTACAGAATACCAAATGGAAAACGGTCTTAAAGTATTATTGTTCCCCGACAATTCTGCACAGACCATTACGGTAAACATTACCTACCTAGTAGGTTCTCGTCATGAAGGCTACGGCGAGAAAGGCATGGCCCACCTCTTGGAACATATGGTTTTTAAGGGAACACCTAACCATCCAGATATTCCACAGGAATTAAGTACCCGTGGGGCTCGGCCAAATGGCACTACCTACTATGATCGTACCAACTACTATGAAACTTTTAACGCCACCGAAGATAATCTGGACTGGGCTTTGGATTTGGAAGCAGACCGTATGATCAACTCCTATATAGCTAAAAAAGACCTAGAATCCGAATTTTCAGTGGTACGGAACGAATTTGAGAGCAGCGAGAACGACCCTAGTGGAGTTTTAATGGATAAGGTTATTAATAGCGCCTACATGTGGCACAACTATGGTAATTCTACCATTGGAAACCGTTCAGATATTGAGCGTGTGCCCATTGAAAACCTAAAGGCATTTTACAAAAAATTCTATCGTCCGGACAATGCCGTACTGATGGTTACAGGAAAATTCGAAGAAGACAAAACGCTAGCCTTAATAGAGACAAAATTTGGCGAAATAGCCAAGCCTATAACTCCTTTACGGGATTCATATACCGAAGAACCAGCTCAGGACGGTGAGAAAAGGGTGGCCATTAGTCGTGTTGGTGATCTACAAATTGTAAGTGCGCTCTTCCATACACCTGCTGGTTCTAGTCCAGATTATGCCGCCTTGTCCGTTATTGAGGACGTACTTAGCAACGAACCTTCTGGAAGATTATATAAAGATTTGGTTGAGTCACAAAAGGCTGCTTCGTTATGGTCCTACGCCCCCTTTTTAAAAGAACCTGGCTTTTTCTATATCGAAGCGAATGTTCCTTCGGACAAGAATGCAGATGAAGTACAAGACATTTTAAAAAACAGCCTGGACAATCTTAAGGATAATCCTATTACCCAAGAAGAATTGGACCGCGCGAAATCAAACTTACTGAAGAGTATTGATCAAATCAATAGAAATTCGGCCTATCTAGGTACCTATATGAGCGAATTTATAGCTGCCGGTGACTGGAGATTGTCTTTTCTTCATAGAGATCGTATTGAAGTTATGACATTAGAGCAAGTAAATATGGCTATGAATAAATACCTCATACCAACGAACAGAACTATGGGTCGTTTTTATCCCACAAAAGAGCCTATAAGGGTATCCGTTCCTCATACAGAAAATGTTTATGCGCTTGTAAAAGACTATAAAGGTAGGGAGGCAATGAGCACGGGAGAAGCATTTGATGTTTCTTATGATGCTATTGAAAACAGAACTAAAAAAGGAACCTTAGCCAATGGGGTAGACTATGGGTATATTGAAAAGAACAATCGTGGTAACACCGTAAAACTGAGCTTTAGTGGAAGAAACGGAGATGTAAACTCGCTAATGAACAAAGGCGTAATTCCAAGGTTTACAGCACAAATGCTGGACAAGGGAACTAAAACCAAAACCCGTCAACAAATAGAGGACGAATTAAGTAGAATTAAATCTTCCGTAAGTTTTATAGGGGCAAACGGTAACATTTATGCCAATATTTCATCTACCGAAGAATATTTAATGCCGGCTCTTGAATTGATGTCCGAAATACTTAAGAATCCGTCCTTTGATGCTGCCGAGCTAGAAAAATTAAAGACGGAGGAATTGGCGTCTTTAGAAAGCAATAAAACCGAACCTCAGTTTATAGCGCAACAACGGCTAGCGGAAATCAATAATTCTTATCCTAAAGGCCACCCATTATACAACATGAGTATTACAGAGCAGGAAGCTGCCATCAAAAATTTGACCGTGGAAGACCTCAAAACTTTTTACGAAGAATTTTATGGTTTAGGCAAATCCATTCTAGTGAGTATAGGAAATATGGACACAGAAAAAGTGTCTAAATTTATTGAAACAGAATTTGCCGATTTTAAAAGCAATCATCCGTACACCAAGATTAGCGACCCACATACAGTGGTTAAAGCGATTAATGAGAATGTACTAACGCCGGACAAGCAAAATGCAATGACCTTTGGCTTAATGGATGTAAAAATTAGTGAAGACGATAAAGACTATGCAGCACTGAATATTGCATCTACAATATTAGGAGGGGGTGTACTAAACTCTAGGATAACCGTTAGACTAAGACAAAATGATGGTGTAAGTTACGGAGCAGGTGCAGGGTTTCAAGCCGATAGTGACAAAGAGGACCAAAATTCACAAATGTATCTCTACGCAATTTACGCACCTGCCAATTATGACAAGGTACAATTGGGCTTTAAAGAAGAAATAGCTCGGTTTATTAGCGATGGAATTACCCAAGAGGAACTAGAGAATGCAGTAAATGGTTGGACACAGGGCCAAAGTGTTTCCAGGGCAAAGGACAACGAACTCTCCAGTTTGATTAATAACAATATTTTTTATAACAGAGATATGAGCTTTCATAAAGAATTGGAAGCAAAAGTGGCCAAACTTAGCGTGGCAGATGTAAACGCGGCCATAAAAAAGTATATCAAAACTTATGATAAGTGGTCTGTTGTAAATGCAGGGGATTTTAAATAAGATTGCGTATTTTTTGAGATTTTAAGCAGGAACCAATTGGTTCCTGCTTTTTTTTGATTCAAAATGAAGATTACTCAAATCTTTTTAAAGCCGTAATTTTGTAACGCAAACGCAACACTTTACCAATGAAAGAAAAATTCTTCTCTTATATACAAGAACTACAGGACACCATTACGGCAAAACTTGCAGAAGTTGATGGTAAAGCAACTTTTCAGGAAGATATTTGGGAGCGACCGGAAGGCGGCGGTGGCAGAA